>DUKF01000229.1 GCA_013329455.1 Methanotrichaceae archaeon
TTCCTCGTCAGGGGATGGACAGCGTTTGGTCTGAGGGGTATATCTTCGGTGGCCCGTCGCACGCCCTCGGCTATAGCCTCCTCTAGGAATGGTGGTATCTTGAGGTCGCGGCCGATCTCCAGATGGAAGACCGGAAGGCCCGTGTCCTGGCAGAGGGGAACCCCTTCAGAAGATGCGATCCTCACATTCTCCATTATCGCTTCGAGCTGGGATCGCGCAATGGGATTCGTCTCCTTTTTGGCGGCATCCTCGATCCTTTCCGCCACCCAGGTAGGTAGAGATGTCTCTGCCTTCGCGAGGATAGCGACCGTCGCCTCGATTACGTCTTCTCGCCTCAAGATCGATCCTTCCCCCTGATCTTTATCGGCTTCGACTGATCTGCGATCTTCAGCTCTGTATCTAGCCCCAGGGCTTTTTCCATGGCGTATTTGTGAAGGTCGCCGGAGGTGTGAATCCCGCCTTCGCCACCTCGGACCGCTCTGCAGGGGTACATCTGGCAGAGGAGTCCAGCTCTGGGCGGCGCATCTTCCAGGCTCTTTCCCACGATGTCCTTTGCCACATGCCAGGTGCTGCCGCAGGGAGAGCCTCTAATGACCTCGACATCGGCGATGCGGCCGTCTTCCACCTCTACCTCGATCTCTGGCTGGCCGAACTTTTCGGCGAAAATGTCTACCGCCTCAACGCCGCACTTTTCAAGTGTACAGCAGATCTCGTCCACTTCGATGTAGATCCCGTACTCGTCGGCGATCTTCTGAAGCTCGGGAACCGATCCGGCTCTTCCCATCCCACCGGGCACGATCACGGCCTGAGCTCTACCCTTCCCCGCCCTGATGACGATCTCGGGGGTGACGTCTGGGTGGAGGGCGTAGGTGATGATCAGGTCTGACTTGAAAAACTCCGGGTCCAGGTCCAGATCGTCGAGGAACTCCTCAGGGTCTTCGATGAAATCTGGCAAGAACTGGGGAAGATCGATCGAGACCACCTCGAAATCGGTTTTGTCTTTGATTGTCTCGATGAGACGCTCGCCGTACTTGCCCCTGGTGACGACTCCGACTCGCATGTTCGTTTCATGACGAGGAGTGGTTATAGAGTTTGTCTCGGAGTCTGGTCCTTCTCGGAGAAAGTACATTTACCTTGGATCCGATCGAAGATCATGAAGCCTTGCGTCCTGGTCGCGGGAACCCACAGCGGCGTTGGCAAGACCACGGTGGTTTTGGGCCTCTTGGCGGCCCTCAAGAGGCGGGGCCACAAGGTTCAGCCCTTCAAGGTGGGGCCCGACTTCATCGATCCCACTCACCACACCGCCATCTGCGAAAGAGCATCCAGAAACCTCGACACCTTCATGATGGGCGAGGATGGCGTCCGGAGGTCCTTCGCCAGAGGGATCGAAGGGGCAGACGTCGCCGTCATTGAGGGGGTTATGGGCCTGTACGACGGCCTTGACGCAACACAGATCGCATCTTCAGCCCACGTTGCGAAAGCCCTGAATGCCCCAGTCCTCCTGGTCATAAACGTCCACGGAACCTCCAGGAGCGCGGCGGCCATGGCCCTCGGCTACGCGAAGTTCGACCCCGAGGTTGAGATCGCTGGTCTCATTTTGAACAGGGTCGGAAGCGAGCGCCACCTCTCTCTCCTGCAGGAGGCGCTAAAACCCCTGAAAATTCCCATACTGGCCGCTCTTCCCAGGAAAGGCGAGATCTCGCTTCCCAGCCGTCACCTCGGGTTGACGATGGGGTTTGAGAGCCGCCACGACCTGGATGCCCTCGCCGATTTCGTCGAGGAGAACGCCGACCTCGACCGGATCCTGGAGCTTGGTTGCGAGGTTCCCTCTGCTGAGCCGCTGCCAGAGTTCAGAGGGAACCGGATCAAAATCGGGGTCGCATACGATGAGGCCTTCTGCTTTTACTACCAGGAGAACTTCGACGAGCTTCGAAGGCTCGGCGCTGACATCGAGTTCTTCAGCCCGATGCGTGACTCCCTGCCGGACGTTCAGGGCTTGTATCTTGGCGGCGGCTACCCGGAGCTCTACGCCGAGGCCCTGGAGATGTCACAAACTCGCCACGAGATCAAAAAGGCCGCCGAGGATGGGATGCCAATCTACGGCGAGTGCGGCGGCCTGATGTATCTCTGCGAATCGGTGATCTCGAAAGACGGGGATTCGGAGAACAAGATGGCTGGGATCCTCCCCGCATCCACTCAAATGACTGGGAGGCTCCAGGCCCTCGGCTACGTCGAGGGGAACGTCGTCTGCGAAAATCCGATCGTCGAGAGGGGAAGGGTGATCAGAGGTCACGAGTTCCACTACTCGAAGATGGACTGCGCGAGAGATGCCAGGTTCGCCTATCGGTTCCGGCGCGGGAAGGGGATCCTGGAGGATAAAGACGGTCTCGTCGAGCACGAAGCTCTGGGAAGCTATCTACACACCCACGTCTACTCGTTCCCGATGGAGCGGTTCGTTGAGAGCTGCAGGATGTACGGGAGAAAGTGAGCTGAAAGATCAAAAAGGGAGGAAGGAGGCTCTGCCGAACGCCTGCAAGTCGCCCTCCTTCACTTTTTTACCGAGTTTTTTTCCTTGGGAGCAGACCTCATCCTTCGGTCGCTTTTTCTAAATTCGCTTCAGCGGACTGCGATGTTTCTTTGCCCGCCTTTTCCTCTTCGGGCTTTGGTTTAACTTCGTCCCTTGCTGCGGTCTTGGCACCGAAGTAGAAGCCGGTGGCGATTCCCACCAGTTGAATATACGCGATCACGATCTCCTTGCCAATTTCGACTTCTTTCCCCATGACTATCGAGAAGAGCGCAAGTATGGTGAACGCAAGAACCAGCACTCCGGCCACGGCTCTTCTCAGCTCTCCCTTGCTCAGAGTCTGGTCAGCCAGGCATCCTAAGAATATCAGGAACAAGAAGACAAAAGATACGAAGGCGATCGCCACCCAGGCATCGACGATGGTGAGTTTTGACCCCAATATATCCGTAGCATTGACGGACTGATTCAAATCAACGGTTGCATTCAAATGCGCTATGGCCAAGTCCTTTTTACTATTTATCCCCGTTACGGTGATCCATCCCAGGACTATCACGACCACGGCAAACATGATCGATACTATTATGAGTCCTCTCCCACTGCCCACGTCGTCATGTGGTTTCATAAAATATATCCCTCCTCGTTTTAAACATAAAATAATCTTATTTCTAGATCATTAAGCTTTCGATATAAATTTTCAGTGTATATTATATAGGAAGTATTTTGAGATGGGACTTATTTTTACAGAAAATGATCAAATAAGAGCGAAATGTTTTTTACAAACCCAAGAAATGAATCAAAGACGCCCATGACCGACACTCCCAATTATTGCTGCAAATACGATCTCTCCAAATCCCGCAAGAACAATTCACCGAAAACTCCTGCCAGCCATCAGTCTGCGGCACTTGAAAAACTGTCGCGCTGGTACGAGAGTCATCCAAAACCCCATGCAGGAACCATTCTTGTCTTGCCTACCGGCGGCGGAAAGACCTTCACTGCGGCTCGTTTTCTCTGCAAGACGGCTCTTTCGGACGGATACAAGGTCCTCTGGCTGGCTCACACCCATCACCTCCTGGAGCAGGCTTTCAAGAGCCTGGAAGAGGATCTGGGACAGATCGCCGAGCCAAGAAGGTCCCTGAAAGTAAGAGTCGTCTCGGGAACAAAAGACCACTATCCAGTCTATGAAATCAAGCCTGACGATGACGTTGTCATCGCGACGCTCCAGACTATCAGCAAAGCCCACAAAGAGCACCACAGGGCGCTGGAGGGTTTCCTCAAATCCGCAGACGGAAAATTGTTCGTAATCTTCGACGAGGCGCATCACGCGCCCGCGCCGAGCTATCGAAAGCTGATCCAGAGTCTGCGAGATCAAATCCCGGATATGTACGTTTTCGGGCTGACCGCAACCCCGACCTACACCGACAAAGGCCGCGAAGGGTGGCTTGCCGAACTCTTCCCTCAGCGGATCGCCTACCAGGTCGCGCCACAGAAGCTGATGGCAGAGGGGATTCTGGCAGAGCCCGTGCCCGAGAAGTACGATACAAACTTCGAGCCGGATTTCGACGAGCGAGAATATCAGAAATGGATAGGGACCTTTCGAGACATCCCCGAGGATATCATCGGACAACTGGCAGAAAATCGGGCGAGAAATGAGTATATCGGCGCAACTTATGTAGGAAATCGTGAGAGGTACGGCAAGACGATCATCTTCGCTGATCGCTGGTATCAGTGCGAAGTCATCGGCGAATATCTCGAAAAACGTGGAGTTCGAGCAGGGGCAGTTTATTCTCACGTGGTCAAAGGCAGCAGCAAGAAGACTGCCGATGAGAACAACAAGCGAGTTCTCGAAAATTTTAAGGCCGGAGAGCTGGACGTCATCCTTAACATTCGGATGCTCACGGAGGGAACTGATGTTCCCGACGCGGAAAGCGCCTTCATCACCCGTCAGACCACCAGCCGAAACCTCATGACCCAGATGGTGGGCCGCGCCCTGCGCGGCCCAAAGTTCGGCGGGACAGAAAAGGCTCATCTCGTTTTCTTCACGGACGGATGGCGGCAGCTCATAAACTGGGCGGAGTACGAGATGCCAGGTGGTGACATTGATAGCGAAGAACCGAAGCCCGGAGAGCGTCCACCCTTGCAGTACATCTCGATCGAACTCGTCCGCAAACTGGCGATGCAGATGGACACTGGCCTCAACGTCAATGCGACTCCATTTTTGCAGCTCCTGCCGGCTGGATGGTATCTTGTCGATTACACCGCCCAGCTGAACGGGAGCGATAACCTTGAGCCGATAAAAAGGCTGGTCATGGTCTTCGATCACGAAAAAGAGGCTTACGAAAGCCTCATAAATGGATCGGGTCGCGAGGATCTTGCGGGATTTGAGGATGAAAACGTCCAGTTCGAAGATGTGATTGGTTTAGTAGAGGCCCAGAAGATCGAATTCTTCCCAGAACCTCAGAGCCATTTTGGGTCCAACCTGGATCAGGATATTTTCAGTATCCTCCGTCACATGGCGCAGAGCAGCTCACGGCCTAAATTCTTCCCGTTCAAAGAGCGGGAGAATCATGACTTGGACATGGTGGCAAAAGAGCAGATCGATAAAGACACTGGACCCACCCGGTTAAACCAAGAGCTTCAGAGAGAATACTGCCGGTATGATCGGTACTGGAACGTGATTTATCCGTCGTATGGTCACTTCAAAAGTCATTATGATGGTTGCGCCAACATGATACTCAATCCGCCTTCGCCTGGAGAAAACACCGGTGAAGAAGTTGAGCATCCGCCTGTTCCCCCCACTGATGAGGAAAAAATCCAGATCAAAGAACGTGATGGATATAAGTGCCTATGTTGCGGATCGACAAATAGACTGCAGGTCGATCACATCTATCCAAAGTACTGGGGAGGATCGAACAATCCTGAAAACCTCCAGACTATGTGCGGTAAATGTAACGGCAGAAAGGGAACTGATACCATCAACTTTCGTGATCATGAGATGAAACTTACGACACCCACTGAATCCCTGCCAAAGTTCGAAATGCCAGAAGGACCACAAGCAAACGATATTGAGAGATGGAAAGAGTTCGTCAGCAAGACAATCAACTTCTTCTACAAATGTGGTGCCGTTCAGGAGGTCGTAATTCATGATATTGGGTACTATTTCTATAACTGGCAGATTCTGCTCTATCCCGGCAACGATCCAAAATGGCTTGAGCCTTACCTTCCAGAATTGCTCAAACGTATACGCAATGCAAGAGAACCCACGAAATACGGAAGTCCCAACAAGATCACGGTGCAGTCTCTGGACAGAAAATGCGAGACGAAAGACGAGACTCCATTTGTCGGGCCCGTCCAATGGATAAAAGACAAATTGACTGGTAAAGTTGAGACTGCAGAAGTGATGAACTTTGTCGGATCCAGAGACTCAAATAAATACCACCATCCGAGCTGTGGTTGGGCAAAAAGAATCCCGGCCGAAGATCTGATCTCGTTTCCAAATCCTGAAGCTGCAAAAAGTCGTGGATACTTCCCGTGCAGGGTCTGCAAACCGAACGGAAGGAGAAAGCAGTCGTAATATCCGCCTTTGTGCGAACTGGATGAAATATTGAGGTGTTGAAAAATGAAAGTCGTGGCATTCAACGGGAGCGCCCGAAAGGACGGGAACACCGCCATCCTTGTTGAGAGGGTGGCTGAAGAGCTGGAGAAAGAGGGGATCGAGACCGAGCACGTGCAGCTTTCAGGCGAGAAGATTCGGGGATGCACCGCCTGCCTGGGCTGCATTGCGAATAAAGACAAACGCTGCACCATCGAGGACGACGTCGTCAACGACTGCATAAAAAAGATGGTCGAGGCCGACGGGATCATTTTGGCGTCGCCGACCTACTTCGCCGACATCTCGACCGAGATGAAGGCCCTGATCGACCGGGCAGGGTTTGTCGCTCGGGCAAACGATGAAATGTTCAGGCGGAAGGTCGGGGCGGCGGTCGTCGCGGTCAGGAGGGCGGGCGCGATCCACGCCTTCGACTCGATAAACCACTTCTTCTTCATCAGCCAGATGATCGTTCCGGGATCGAACTACTGGAACATGGGACTCGGCCTTGCGAAAGGGGACGTGTTAGAGGACGAGGAGGGCCTGGAGACGATGAGGGTTCTCGGCCAGAACATGGCGTGGCTGTTGAAGAAGATGAACCGTTAAGAGAGCCGTTAAGAAAGAAGAGTCGGAAATACAATCGGAAAGACGGCAGCTTTGTCGATCAGAAGTCGAAGAGGGACTTTTGATCCGCGTTCTCGCCGGGTGCTTCGGCCGATGACGAGGTCTGCCCCTTAGCATCCCTCGCCTTGAAGGGCTCAAGGTTGAAGAGCCTCTGCTGCTCGGGGCAATGGACGAGCTGCTCTCTCGACACGCCGAAGGTCGAGAGGAGGCGGAGGAGCGGCGGGAGGGTCTGCTTTTCGATGTAGTAGTCGGTATCGATCTTAAGGCCGTTTTCGAGGACGTACTGCGGGTCCTCGGCCCGGTCGACGAAGAGCCCCCTGCCGCGGATGATGACGAAGGGCACCCGGTCGCCCACCGAGGGGACACGGTCACCTCTCGCCCTCATCTTCTCGGAGAGCTGGACGTGAGGTTGCTTGTTCTTGTAGGACGAGGCGCTCTTGGTGTACCGCCTCGTGAGGATCAGGTCTTCGAGAATCTCCGGGTCCTCTTGGAGGTCGAGCCTCTGGAGGCGGTCGATCGCAGACTTTGCGAGTTCCACCGCCTCATCGACCTTTCCCTCCTGGAGGACCAGCTCTAGACACCGGTTCAGGGTCTTGGACGTCAGCTCGCACCAGTCACGCCTCACCGTCTCCATCCCGCGAACTTTGATCTTGTCGCGCCACTCCTCGCCGACCTTCTCGAAGACCCAGAGGGCGTACCTCTTCTTGACGAGGAATAGGCCTCTGCGAGCGAAGGCCTCGAAGACCAGCTCCATCGGCGGCGGCAGGCGGGAGGTCACCGTCTTTGCGATCTTCTTTCCCACAAGCTCCGCCTCCTCGAGGGTGGGCTTGGCACCGAGCTCGCCGTGGGGCTGAAGCCTTATGAAGACGCTGTCGGTATCGCCGTAAACGACGGACAGGTCGAACCGCTTGAAGGATTCGGCGCCGGTGCTGGGAAACGAGTCGCCCGCAGTCTCTCGCATCTCGTCGGGCAGGAGTGCTTCGCCCTCTTTTACGTAGATCGAGCTGATCTCCTCCACCATGTTTTTGGTGTTCAGTATGTTGGACCGCCCGAAGCTCGTTACGGCGTTGGCCAGAGGCAGGCTGTAGAGCCTCGCCCTCGCGTAGCCCGAATAGCCGTAAAAGGAGTTGAGGAGGATCTTGAGGGCGTACTGCTGGGCGTCAAGAAGGGTCCGCTCCTCGTCGCTGGCGGTCCTCATCTGGCGTTTGATCTCGGTCCTCTGGGCCAGAAGGTCGTGAAGGACCCCAGGCACGATCCCCGGCGAGATCGAAGAATCGACGAACTCGCCACCAGATGGAGACTTCACCACCTCCTCCGACGGGGGCCGCTCGTCGGTGACGACCGTCGAGTAGCAGAGGTTGTGGGCCATCATTATCGAGGGGTAAAGGGACCTGTAATCGAGGATCACCACATCCTCCACAAGCCCCTTCTTCGGATCGAGGACCGCGCCCCCCTTCAGCTCGAAACTCTGGGCGGCTCTTGTCTGGGAGAGGTCTGCATTGGGCTTCGGGGGTATGACCCTCTTACGCCCCTGGAACTTTCGAAAGAGAAAGTTTTCGACCATCCCGGTCTGGCCGCCGTTGATCACGTCCTGGAGGAGCGTGCCGCTCGTCTGGGCGAGGGCGATGTACTTGTCCAGGAGCTTCAGGTCGAGGAGGAGGTGGAGCGCGAGATACGAGTCGCGGCGGGAGTAGCTGACGAGCCTTGCGAAATCCTCGCCCTCGCTCGCCCAGAGCCCCTCCATCTCCTTGGGCTCGACGTCGTGCTTCTCGACCCCCAATAGCTCGAGGCTGGCGTTTCTGAGTGTGTACCGCTTGAGGCTGAACGACGACCTCACCAGGGGCAAAAGGTCGACGACGATCCTCCCCGTGATCTCGACCCTCGTCTGGTTCACGATCTTTCTCACGCGCCAGTAGCCACCATCTCGCCCAACCCTTGCCTTGAGGTTCAGCCTCTTCATCCTCTCTTCCAGGTATGGAAAGTCGAACTCGTTGGAGTTGTAACCCGCGACAACGTCGGGATCGTAATCCTTGATGATCTCGATGAACCTGGTGAGCATCTCCCTTTCGTCTTTGCAGACCAAAACGTCTCCTCTAGGACAGTCTACCTCTCTTCCGACGAGGACGAGGTCTTCTTGGCCTTTGTAAGGAGGATAAAATCCCAGGCTCAACATGATGACCGGCGAGGTCTCGGGGTTTGGCATCGCCCCGTTGAGGGGGAGGCACTCTATGTCGAAGGCCATATGGCGGAGCGGGGCGTTGGCCCTGGATTTCTGGCCCTCGCCGCCGCCCTCGGCTGGAAATAGAGGCTTGAGCGACTCGAAGGGTAAGGGGTTCCTGGTCAGGGGCTCCTCGACTTTCACCCACCTCATCCCGCCCAGGTCTTGGTCGATGAGAAATCGGTTTTTGAAGAGGATGTCGGTCTCGTAGACCTCTTTGACGCCGGGAACGTTGAGGACGCTCTCCCTGAAAATTCTGACGGACTTCGGGTCCTTGGCGATGACCTTGAGCATCTTGCGTGGCTTTTCCTGGTAGCCGACGGGCCTGAACCTCTCCACCACCTCGGCCTCCAGATCCATGGCCCTGATGCCATCGATCGCCTCCTCCACCCTGCCCTCGTCCACTCTCGCATAGAAGTAGGGCCGAAATCCCGACGCCTTGCAGGTCACCGGCTCGCTCTCGGGGTTTGTTCCGAAGAGCTGGACGACTGGATATCCCTCGCCATCGTAGACGTAATTGGCGTCCAGGATCTGGAAGATCATCGTCGGAGATAGGCTCAAGGATCGTCTTATAGTTTGTTATGTAGAAGGTGTGAGAAATTCGA
>DUKF01000203.1 GCA_013329455.1 Methanotrichaceae archaeon
GTTCGAGTTGGAGAGGTATATGCCGTACCACCCCTCGCCGCCAAGGCCGTTGAAGTTCGCGACGTTATTCTCAATTCTGTTTTCGTCGGAGAATACAAGGCCTATCCCCCACTCTTCGCATCCGGTCACGATGTTGTTGGAAATAGTGCAGTTCCTGGAGCTTACAAGATGGATCCCGTAAAATCCGCCTTCTACGGTGAAGCCTGAGACTTTTACATCGGGTGCCTGGATCTTGATCCCTATCTCTCGCTCGCCTGCCCTGATCTTGGCGTCGTCACCGATGAGGTTCAGGCTCTTTGTTATCTCCATCTTGTCATAGACACCCGGTGCCACCAGAATCGTGTCTCCGGGCTGTGCACCGTTTATAGCCGCCTGGAGGTCTGAGCTCGCCTGGTACGTCGTCGCAGATGTCGTCATGATCACCAGAAACGTTAAGATCGCCGTCGCGCCAAGGAAGCAGCGCAGATCCGCTGAAGTTCTCAAGCTAACCCACCGAGCTTAAGGAGGATCTTCAGTTAATAAAGCTAACGTGACCCCCTCCGAGGGATAAGGCGGCGATCGGGACCGAAATTTTCAAAGCTGCCCCTTATGAGGCTTTTGTAGGGTTCATGTAGGTCAAAGATGAACACAAGTCTTTTTATTTATCCCGATTCTATGGGTGCTTGAGGTGTTCAGTTTGAGATCTATATTCAGATTAACTTGCGCCCTGGCCTGCGCGGTCCTTCTGGTCGGCGTGGCCCTTGCTGGGACTTTCACCCCGAAGCTCCTCGGAGATTCGTATATAGACGCAGACGCCGAAGACGATAACTTTGGGACTGAGGATATTCTTTGGGTATCCTCTGAGGACGATGAGCCCACTATGGTCACCTACATCTCCTTCGAGCAGATTGTCGGTAAATATTCTCCTGATGAGGTCGAGTCTGCTACCCTTAATGTGTACGCCAAGGAAGTCGAGAACCCTGGAGAGGTAGAGCTCCACTTTTACTACGAGGGCTTCTTCGAAGACACCCTCTCCTGGTCTGACGAGCTCGGATATGACGAGGAGGCAGATGGCGTGATCGATGTCGAGGAGGAAGGCTGGTACGGGTTCGACGCCACTGAGATCGTGAAGAAATCGATCGTTGAGTGCGAGACCTGTCCCTTCTCCTTAGTTCTGGTGGCGAAGGGCGACGCCTCCGTGGGGTTCTCTTCCAACGATGATGCCGACGAGAACTTCCCCGAGATGAAGATAACCACGATCGACGGGTGATTTTTGCATCCGAAATAACATGATGGCGCGGTCCGGAATCACCGGCCGCCCCAAATTAAGTTTTTATATTCCCTTGCCCCAGTTCTGTTTCTGATGCCTCGTCCCCTTTCCTGTCCCAAAACGTCGATGGGTCCAAGAATCCCAGCGCTCCTCCTGGCGGTGCTCGTCCTCTTTCTTCCCCTAACCGGGGCCCTGGACGATGTGATCCTGATATCATCTCCGGGCTGCACCAAGTGCGCCGCCGCAGAAAGGACGCTGGAAGAGGTCCTGGCCGATTATCCTGGGGTTGAGCTCGTGGTCTACGACGTCTACTCCGAGGAGGGTCGCGGGGCGATCAGAGAACACCGTCTTAAGGGCGGGGTTCCGGCGATGGCTATCGGGAACCGGACCATCGCTTACAGGGATTACGACGGCGACCAGGACCTTCTGAAGGGGATGGTCCGCGAGGCTCTCGACTCGAAGATCGGTGACATCTCCGGGATCTCGACCGCCAACGGCTCTGCTGAGAAAGAGCCGGGCCAGCGATCCGGTGAAGCAGGAGATGGATCCCAAGAGGATATCGACGTCTCGTCCCTCTCCATGATGACGATATTTCTGGCAGGTTTTCTCGCCGGATTCAATCCCTGCCTTCTGGGTATATTGGCGTTCCTTGCCACCGCCGTCGTATCCAGCACCGGCCGACGCCGAGACCTCGTCCTCATGGTGGTATTCTTCTCCCTGGGGATCTTCACAATGTACTACCTTTTCGGGGTCGGGATGCTCCGAACCCTCCACGCTGGGGCGGTGGCCTCGAGTTTCAGGATCGCTCTGACGATCCTTCTCCTGGTTTTGGGACTGGTCCACGTCGAGGACGCAAGACGCCTCTGGGCTGGAGGGCGTTCCCTCTTCAAGTCGAGCTGGTCTCAAAAGTATGTAGAGGCGGCCCTCTCCAGGGGCAAGTTCAGCTCTTACTTCCTCCTCGGCGCCCTCTTCTCCCTGGTGAAGGCTCCTTGCGTCGGCGCGGTCTACATCGCCATTCTGGGGATCATCTCCGAGGAGGGCTACTCCTCTGGGGCCGTATACCTGCTCCTCTACAACCTGGGGATTATATTCCCGATCCTCATTCTTGGCGGCGTTATCGCCCTCGGGATGAGCCCCGAGAAGGTGGATGGTTTCAGGAAGGACCATCGGGCTGGGATCAGGCTGGCGACAGGCTTGACACTCCTTGCCCTCGCCCCTCTCATCTACTGGCAGGTGATCTGAGGGCGATGGGACCGGGGCTTCTCGCCCTCGCTCCTCTCATCCGCGGACAGGCGATCTGAGGGCAGCGGCCGATTCTGTTTTGTTTCCTCCGCTCCTCCGCTGCCGGTCGATCTTGGGTCCGGTGCAAAAAGATTAATACCGGCGAGATGTTTTCGCTGCTGAGGTGAACGTTTGTTTTTGATAGGAGAGGCGCTGATAGGGGACGAGCCCGAGCTCGCTCATATTGATCTCTTAATTGGTGATAAAGATGGACCGGTGGGTATCGCCTTTGCAAATGGCCTTGCCCAGCTCTCAGCGGGACACACCCCGCTTCTTTCCGTGATAAGGCCTAACTTGCCGTCGAAGCCTGCCACACTGATAGTGCCGAAGGTTACCGTGAAGAACATGGACCAGGCCGCCCAGATATTCGGCCCTGCCCAGACCGCAGTCGCAAAGGCGGTGGCAGACTCCGTCGCCGAGGGAGTAATCCCGAGAGGCGAGGTCGAGAATCTGGTTTTGATCGTGAGCGTCTTCATCCACCCCCAGGCCCGGGACTACGACGCCATCTACAGGTACAACTATGGCGCAACGAAGCTCGCGGTCAAAAGGGCGATGGAGAGCTTCCCGGACATCGATACAGTCCTCTACGAGAAGGACCGGTCCACCCACCCGATCATGGGGTTCAGGGTTATCAGGCTCTGGGACCCGCCCTACCTCCAGGTGGCGCTGGACCTGGTGGACTTGGGCGTTGTTCGCAACGTCCTCTCGCGGCTTCCGGATAGCGACCATCTCCTCATCGAGGTAGGCACGCCACTCGTCAAGAAGTTCGGGGCCCAGGTGGTTAAAGAGATCAGGAACATCAGGCCCAGTTCCTTCGTGGTCCTCGATCTCAAGACCCTCGATACCGGGAACCTGGAAGTTAGGATCGCCGCCGACGCCACCGCCGACGCCGTCGTCATATCGGGTCTAGCCCCCAGAAACACCATCGAGCTTGCGATCAAGGAGTCGAGAAAGACCGGCATCTACTCGGTGATCGACATGCTGAACGTTTCCGATCCCCTGGCGGTCCTCCAGTCCCTCTCGTCCCTCCCGGACGTGGTGGAGATGCATAGAGCGATCGATCAGGAGGCGGAGAAGCACAACTGGGAGGTCATAGCCGACATCAAGAAGATGGCGGTGGACTCTGACCGGAAGATCCTGGTGGCCGTCGCCGG
>DUKF01000118.1:0-14967 GCA_013329455.1 Methanotrichaceae archaeon
AAAGGCGGAGGGAAGCTCGCCTGGAGGGTCGACTGGCCCGCTCGATGGTCGATCCTGAAGGTCACGATGGAGCCCTTCGGCAAAGATCACGCCACCGCCGGTGGCTCTTATGACACTGGAAAGAGGATCTCTGAGGAGATCTACAACTACCCCGCGCCCTACCCGGTCGTATATGAGTGGATCCACCTGAAGGGGAAAGGCGCTATGCACTCCTCGACGGGCATAGTCGTGACGATCAGGGACATGCTGGACGTCGTCCCGCCTGAGGTTCTCCGCTACCTCATCATCAGGAGCAAGCCCGAAAAGCACATCGAGTTCGATCCGGGCCTTCCGCTCCTCAACCTGATCGAGGAGTACGACCGCATGGCCGGCGAGGAGAGGGCAATCGAGCTATCGAAGGTCGGAGCCGAGGGGCCGTCCCCGATCCCCTACAGACACATGGTGACTGTAGTCCAGATCGCGGGGGACGATCCCGAAAAGCTGATGACGGTCCTGGATCGGAGCGGCTACGACACCTCGAACAAGCATCAGATCCTCTCCAGGGCCAAGAACGTCAGGGCCTGGCTCGACCGGTATGCTCCGCCCTTTGTCAAGTTCCAGCTCCGAGAGGATCTTCCCACGAAAGTGAAGGAGCTCGATCCGGAGTTGAGGGGGGTCCTTGGCACCCTCGCCGAACGGATCGAGGGAAAAAGCGCCGAGGATATCCACAATGAGGTCTACGCCCTCGCTGAGGAGAGGGGGCTTGACTCAAAGAAGCTATTCCAGGCGATCTACGTCACCTTCCTCGGCCAAAAGCAAGGGCCGAAAGTCGGCTGGTTTTTGGCGAGCCTCGACGACCAGTTCGTAAAAGAGAGGCTTCTTGCGGCCTCAGCCGATTAGATGGGACCGGGTTGAGGAGAAGGATAGAAAGAGAAACGGGATCGAAGGATGGCCGAGAAAGTTTACGTGTACCTGGCAGGCCCCCTCTTCAGCAGGGCTGAGATCAAGTGGGCGGGATCTCTAAAAAAAGAGATCGAATCCAGCCTTGGTGATCGGATCGAGGTGGTCTGGCCCCACGAGATCGCCACAAGGACGAAAGAGGAGATCTTCAAGACGAACCTTGCGGCCCTGAGACGATCTTCCCTGATGGTGGCCATTTTGGACGGTCCCCAGGTCGACGACGGGACCGCCTGGGAGGTGGGGTGCCACCACGCCCTCTTCGGCCCGAAGGCGATCGGGATCAGGACCGACTTCAGAAAGGCGGGCGAGACCCCGGAGTCGAAGGTCAACCTGATGATAGAGCAGTCCTGCAGGGTCGTCGTGAGCGACGTGGTGGGGCTCGTCCAAGAGCTGGAAGATGCCCTGAAATATATCTGACGATTTTCGCGGAAATGATCAGGACAAGGCCGATCCCAAATGTTCCCCTCCTTATGGTCGAGGGGAAGATCAAGGTGCTTGTGGCAACAGATCTCCACATAGGAATCGAGCACCAGCTCTGGCTCGGGGGTGCCAGCGTCCCAAGCCAGACCAACAAAATGCTGGAAAATCTCAGGTCCAAGATCGAAGAGATCAGGCCTGACCGGCTCATTCTTCTGGGAGACGTCAAGCACAATCTCCCCTGGACCTCTTTTCAAGAGAAGAGCGAGGTCCCATCCTTTCTGAAATCGCTATCCAAGATCGTGAGGGTCGATGTGGTCCTGGGAAACCACGACATCGGCCTATCTGACCTCGCGCCCCCCGAGATCCGGATCCATCCGGCGTCAGGCCTCGTCCTGGACGGCGTCGGGTACTTTCACGGCCACACCTGGCCCGATCCGGAGATCTTCGAGGCCGAAATTCTCGTGGCATCTCATCTGCACCCAGCGGTCAGGCTGGCCGACCGCCTGGGGTCCGGCCCGCCCGAGAGGGCCTGGGTGAGAACCCCACTATCCCCGGAGGCCCTGAGGGGTCAGTACGGCCAAACCCTAAAAAGTCCGGAGATGACGATCGTTCCAGCCTTCAACCCCCTCTGCGGAGGCTACCCCCTCGACTCGGTCTCCAGGGAGGATCGGGGACCTCTGCCTAAGATGGCCCGCCTCGAGAGGGCCAGAATCTACCTTCTGGACGGAACCGATCTCGGCAGGCTCGACCGGATAAGGGCGCTCCAGGCCACAAGGACTGGGAGAATGCGCTGAAAACGGTTATATCCCCGGGAGGAAAGCTCCTTTTCATGGACGAGAGAGAGAGGCTGCTGGAGCTGGTCAGGGAGAAGGCGCTTCGGATGGGTAAGATCACCCTATCCTCGGGGAAGGTGAGCGACTACTACGTTGACGCCCGAGAGGTTGTCCTCGACCCGGAGGGGGCGTACCTCACTGGAAAGCTGATGCTCGAAATGATCGATCCAGAGGCTGTCGCCGTCGCAGGGATGACCCTGGGCGCTGATCCGATCGTTGCGTCGATATCGGTCGTCGGCCACATCGAGGGCAGAGACCTAACGGCATTGATAATAAGAAAGGAGCCGAAGAAGCACGGAACCCAGAAGTTCGTGGAGGGTCCAGTCCTTCCCGAGGGGTCGAAGGTGGCGGTCGTCGACGACGTCGTCACCACGGGATCGTCTCTTCTGAAATCGATCGAGCGGCTCAGAAACGAGGGTTACGAGCCGATCCAGGTCGTCGCCATCCTCGACAGGGAAGAGGGTGGAAGCGAGAAGCTAAAAGCTGCAGGATACGGTCTCGAATCCATCTTCACCAGGGCGAACCTGCTGGTCAAAAAATGATCGTCTAGCTCACGGTGAGAAGCATGCCATTTCTGTCTCCGCACCTGATCCGGTGGGACCGCCCCTCATCGTCGGTGTAGACCACCTGGGATGCTATGGCATACTTGCCTGGCTTCTCACCTCTTACCGGATAGGCGACCAGTGCCGAATTCCCCGGCGATATCTCGACGGACCTAGTGCCCGGATTCGAGGCAGCGAGCCCCTCTGGAACGCCCGGAACGACACTCACGTCCAAGGCGGACTCGCCGGTGTTGCCGAGACTGAGCATCACGTTCACGTCTTCCCCCACACCCGCCTGGTACCGGTCCAGCTCTTGCCCTACGTTGATCCCCACCACCAGAAAGACAAGCAGGACCGGCACCATCAGAGACGTTTTCATCAAACGCCTATTTGAGCGGCGGCGGGATTTAAAGGTAGCTTTCATGTAAGAGCTACGTGACACCTCCGCGCGCCCTTTTCGTCCGCTTTGCGAGGTCGGAAAGGATACAAAAATACTTATCATGGCGAAGCCAGTTGTACCTGCAATGGACGTTTCGTACTCGGTCTGGCGCGAGATCGCGGTTGAGAAGCTGGAGTTAGGCGGCGAAAGTTTCTCATTTCTCTTCGATCGGCGCTATACGAACCGCCTGAACAGGATGAGCCGGGTATTTTTCGAGGCTTACGCGAAGGCCACTTTGGAGGTCTCGGCTGAGGAGGACCGTTTTCCGAGCCTCAGCGAGATCGAGTCCAGGATGGAGAGCGGCGCGATTTACGCCTACAAGGACCGGCTCACGAGGAGCACCGGGTTCTTCGAGGAGGTCAAGATCTCTGGGATATCCTATCTGATACCCAAGGCCAGACGTTTCGTTGACGAGACCGGGACCTACACAGATCTGATATTGGACCTAGAAAAGGGCGAGGTCGTCCTCCCCAAGAGGGATAAGACCTCGGCCATCGCGAGGTCTGGGGGGGCAGAACCCGAGGAGGAATCAACCGAGTCGGGCTCAACCGAGACGGAGCTGGAAGACGAAGAAGGGGACATTACGGTGGCCAGGGAAGGGCCACCATCCGAATTGGCCGGAGTTGAGAAGGAGCAGCCTCTGGAACCCGACGCCTTGCAGACGCCCCCAGAGGAGAAAGCCGAAGTAACTCGGGTCGAAGAGGCGGCCGCCGAGACGAAAGCAGAAGAGCCTCTTTTTGAAAAGGTGGGGCCGCCGGCCGAAGTTGATATCGAGACCGACCAGGCAACGCGAGCCATCGAGGCGGAGGCACCCAAAATCGGCGAGCCCCTCGAAAGGGCTCCGGCCGAGGTCCAGATTGGTGAGAAGGCACCTGTAGAGGTTGAAGAGGAATTTGAGGCCCCAGATGAGGAGATCCTCGTCGAGACGGAAGAGCCGGAACCAGAGATGTATGAGGCCGCCTCAGAAAAGAGCGCTTCCGGCGCAGAGATCGAGGCGATGGAAAAGGGGGCAAAGGCTACCGAGCCGGAACAAAAGCCTCCAGCTTTGAAGAGGGCGGCTGCACCGTTGAAGCCCCAGCCGTCGGAGAAAAAGCCCGGAAAGGGGTTCGCAGGTTGGCGCAGAGACCATAAGGGGCCGTTTCTGGCCCTGGCCGCCCTGGTCCTAGTCCTCATACTGGCCGCCTTTTACATCTGGTCGCCCCTGAACCCGGAGACACCGGCAACGCCAGCCCAGCCATCTGATTTTGTCGGCTATTCTGCTTACCTAACTAACACGACCGGAAACATCTATCTGAATCTCGACGTCACAAACCCCAAGGGCCTGGAGAGCGAGGTCGAACTGGTGCTGCCACCGGACGTGGACAAGAGCATCAGCGCCACGGGCGGTATCGTCACCATATCCTATACCAACAACACGGTGATCCGGCTGGTCTCCAGCAACAACGCCAGCGTCTCGGTCGCCCTCACCGACGAGTACGTCCTCGTCCCCGTGACCTTCAACCTGGCGATCCCGCAAGGGTACGAGTCGAGCGTCCTCGTCTACGACAAGGACTACAAGGTCAGCCGAACCAACAGCACCATCAACCTCTGGTGCAACTGCACTGATGACCATCTAGAGTTCGATCAGATCTACAATGCGAAAAAAGTTTCTGGCGATCCCGGTCCCCAGGAGAGAGGTCCAGAGAACGTTACAGATGGTCCATGAGCTGGGCCTTCTGGACCGGAGGAGAAAGACCGTCTCCAAAGGCGGCGACATTGAGATACCGGTGACCGGGCCCCTTCCGGGCCGAAAGGCCGTCTTTCAGGATTGTCCCGAGTTTTACGAGAAATGCCCGGACCTCGCCGAAATTCTTGGCGATGAGATCGCCCTAGAGGAGAGAGACCGTCTCCCGAGGGGGTGGTTCATACTTGGAAAGGCTATTACCGTCAAGATCGATCCCAAAATCGAGCACCTGAAAGGGAAGATCGGTGGTGCCCTCCTCGAGATCTACCCAAGATGCAGCTCTGTTCTTTTGGACAGGGGAATAGAAGGGAAGTTCAGAGAGCCGAACCGGGAGGTGATAGCCGGCACCAACCGAACCGAGACGATTCATCGGGAAAACGGCGTCGTATTCAAGCTCGACCCCATGAAGACTATGTTCTCTTCTGGAAACCTCAACGAGAGGATGAGGATGGGCCGCCTGGGCGCCGGCGAGGTGGTTGTGGACATGTTCGCAGGGATCGGGTACTTCAGCCTGCCGATGGCAGTCCATTCCCGACCGAAGAGGATCATCTCAATCGAGCTGAACCCGGTCGCTTACGAGTACCTCGTCGAGAACGTGAAGCTCAACGGCGTTGAGGAGGTCGTCGAGCCGGTTCTGGGAAACTGCGCCGAGAAAGCTCCCCAGGGCATCGCAGACCGGGTGGTGATGGGGTACGTCGGCACCACGGACCGGTACCTGGACGCTGGGATCGGGGCGCTTCGGCCCGACGGGACTCTTCACTATCACCAGACCGTCCCCGAACGGCTCTGCCCCCAAGAGCTGGAAAAAGAGGTCGCGGAGGCGGCCGAACGGGCTGGAAGGTCGGTCAAAATCGAGAGGTGTGCTCGGGTGAAGAAGTATTCACCGGGAATGCTTCACGCCGTTCTCGACGCCAAGATCGTCTGACGTGCCCAAAATAGTTATTATTGTTGATGCCAAATAGTCTGTAGGTGATCTGATTGAAGATATCGTGGTTGGGGCATTCCTGTTTCGAGATAGTTGACAGCGAGGGAAGGACGATAGTGACCGATCCTTTCGACGACACTGTGGGTTACGATCTGCCCCGCGTTCGGGCTGACGTGATCACGATGAGTCACGATCATCACGATCACAACAACATCGGCGTCGTGGAGGGCGAGCCGCCCGTGGTCACCGGCTCCGGGAGACAGACCGTTGCGGGGATCGAGTTTGAGGGCGTGCAAGTCTTCCACGACGAGTTGGGCGGAAAGCTCCGCGGCAAGAACGTGATATTCTGTTTTTCCGTCGACGGCGTGCGGGTGTGTCATCTGGGCGATCTGGGCCATCTTCTGAGCGAAGACGAAGTGAACGCCGTGGGCGATGTTGATGTACTCTTGATTCCCGTGGGCGGAGTCTACACCATCGATGCTGCCGGTGCCAAGAAGGTGGTAGAGCAGATCAAGCCTCGTCTGGTGATACCCATGCACTTCAGGAGCGATGCTTTCGATGTCGATCCCGTCGACTGGTTCTTGGAGGGGCAGAAGGTCGAGCGGCCGGGAAAGAGCATAACGGAGGACGACCTACCCATCGAGGGCAGAAAGATTGTGCTATTGGAGTGCGATCGGCCTTCGGACCGATAAAATATTTATATTATTTATGCAGTACATATTTCCATGAGTTTCCAGACGTCGGCGTCCCCCAAGGCCGCGGTTTTACTCTTCAAGGCGACGATGGCCGCGGGGACTGTTGGGATATTCCTAGGCATCTATTTCGCCTTCACAGACCCGATCCTATCAGTGAAGGTCGCCGCCGCCCTGCTGGTGGGCGTCGTCGGAGTCATCAGCTTTCTGAGGCACAGCGTCTTCTGGCGTTCCGACCAGGCGCGTATGGGCTGGGCCCAGGACAATCCCGCCTTCCAGATGGAGGTGGGTTTTGCAAACCTCGCCCTCGGGCTGGTGGCGCTGGCAGCAGTCCTCTTCTCGTGGGGATCCGTTGCTTACGGGACGATGTTATTATCTTACGGCCTGTACTTGGCGGGCTCGATCGTGGTTCATCTCAGGGACGCTGGAGCCTCCGACCCGGAACGCCGGTCCCGCGTCTTCGCAAAGGTCTTGAACACCGGCATCTTCGCAGCCGCCCTGCTGGCCTTCGGAGTCTACGCCATCTCTCTATGAGGGGCCCGTCCCAGGCCCGGAACCTTCCTCGGGATGCCTTCTTCGGATCGATAGGTTAATACGTGAAAAGCGTGACTGAGGTGCTGAAGCCCGGTGATGTAGCGGTCAATCATACGAGGCCCTGGACCTCGTCACCAAGGTTCGAATCCTTGCCGGGCTACTGAACTTTAATTTTGCCAATTGTGTTTTATAATCCTTAAAAAACCGATAGTCTAATAAGTCAGATAACCTTAACAAGTCTCAGATTAGGTTGCCAAGACTACAGAGGTTTAAAAAAATGCCTCCAAAATTTATCTATAAGCTGGAAGGAGAATCCGTATCTTTAAAAAAGATCCCTGCCGAGCTTATAGGGCGTGTACTTGTAAACGTGCAATCATTAATATATTCAGTTGGTCGTTATAGTTGGCCGGATGTATCAGTTCAGGGAAGGTGCCCAAAAATAATAGAGGATTTATATTCATTAAATGTCGGTTTCCGTGAGGGATGCGTTGAATTGCAATTTAACCCGTCACAAATTCAGTACAGCTTGGAAGATCCATCAAGAACGGTACAAGAACCCGCATTTTCTAAATTAGCTACTTTATTTGGAGTATTGTCTGGGCCCGATAAGGAATATGATGACGTAAAAGAAGAGGTTAAAAAAATAATTGAGGATCAGAAGACCAGGGTCGCAATATTAAACCATATGAACCGTATTATACCGCCAAGTAATATGCATGCCAAAGTAAAGATCGAAGATGTGCATTTAGAAAATCCAGAAATTGATATTCAGCACATACATTTTAGAGATCGGGTCTTAAGACTATTGGAAGAAGAAACTGAAAATGATGAAGTAAAAATCCGAGGAGCAATTGTTCGAATCAAAGACGATGTTCCTAATTCGCTATTTTGGGTTAAAAGAGATTCAGGAAATCTAGCAAAGGTTTGTTTACCCGAAGATATGCGCTCTCAAATAATAGGATATCTCGCCGATCGAACCCCAGTATCGATATCTGGAATAGGACAAAAAATTGGACGAACACTCGAAATTATAGAGCTAGATAGTATTAAAGAAAGTGCAAAAATAACTATTGATACGGCATCTGATATAAAACTACATAATCCGATAGAGGCAACACTTTCTTATGAAAGATACGATGAAGACGATGAATTTTGGGTAGTAAGCAATGACGAATTGGGCATTAACGGTGTTGACGAAACCGTAGATAAAGCTAGAGAGATGTTTGAAGAAAGCCTTTACGAAGATTATCTAGTATATAAGGATATTGAAGATGATAGATTATCAGATAAGGCATTATTATTAAAAAGACATCTTATAGATTTGTTTGAATACCGGTGATGAAGTGGTACATGTGACGAAAAGAAGAAATATAGATTCAGCTTTTACGGGTAAAGGATTTATTAAGACTCCTTTGAGAAATGGGCACTTCTCGTATCAATTGGTGATTGATGGAAAGATCCAAACTATAAGGACAAAAATGAGCATGGGAAGTTCTCATAGAGAATTAGGAAAACCCCTTATTTCAAAAATGGCTAAGGATCTAAAAATGACGCCAAAAAAGTTCTCTGATTATGTCGTATGCAATTATTCCTACGACGATTATGTGGCTTATCTAAAAGATAATGATAACATATAACTATATTCCGTCCTCTCAACTCAACTCAACTCCGATATTATTCCATTTTGTAATTTATATTTTATATAGTTGCCACTGTGGGTCATTGAAAATCGCAAACAATTGACCACTTCGGCGAGATCCTATAAAATTGGTGCACGAAGCTGGTTTTATAGAATCTCGACGACCCGCACCCAAAGCCCGAATGGGCGGGCGAAGGTACGCACCCCTCCGCCCAATCGCTCGGGAATTGACGTTTACTCCACAACGCGGCGAAGCATCTGTACGAATGTCTCGCCCGGCTCGCCGTCCTGCTCACCATCCTGAATGTAAATCAGCTCGATCGTGTCTTCAGAGATGATCGTTCCCACGTCGTAGCCCGAGATGAACTCGGCGATGTAGAAGGTTTTGTTATCCAGGCCGATGGCCCCGGCAAAGCCCTCGACCACATCAGTCTCGTTCAACTGGTAGGTCATCTCCCCGTTGAAGACGCGCCCCTTCTGCTCTGCGATCGTGAAGGTCAGGTTGCCGTAATCCACCCCCACGACGTAACCAGTTCCCTCTTGATACCCAGGCCCCGAACCGACCCAGTTCCCCACCAGGTCGGGGACATCCGCCGCACAGATGCCCGTGGCCGAGATGGCCAGAACCAGTACCAAAAGTCCAAAACACCAAATCTTTCTCATGCACTTATATTAGCTCATCTCTGACTGATGAATTTTTCTATGCGTACGTTGATCAATGGAAATCGCAATCGATTGACAGATTAGTTGAGATCCTACAAATGCGGCACCTGATGCTGACGATATCGACGACTCTGATGAAGTTGACAAAGCTGACGAAGCTTATTTCAAAATCTCTTTCAGAAGGTCTTACGACCATCAAACGCCCCAAAAGGAGAATGAGAATAAGATTTTATATCCGACAACGCCAACGTGCCATCAATTACAGGAGTATAGTCGATCTGACCCTCCGGAGGATAACAGACACATTCGGCCGCCTTCTTGTCGAGGTGCACGAGCGGATGAGACGCTTTGCGAGAAGGCTTGAAAAGGCTTATATCTTGCGATCTAAAGATCTCAGACAGGATTACCAGAAGTGATCGACATGAAAAAGATAATCATTACAATATCCGTGATAATCGTGGCGCTGGCCATGATATTCGGGCTGCCGGCCTGGGAAGAGGAGGAGTCGCCGA
Organism: Methanotrichaceae archaeon; assembly: GCA_013329455.1. Lineage (GTDB taxonomy): Archaea > Halobacteriota > Methanosarcinia > Methanotrichales > Methanotrichaceae > Methanocrinis > Methanocrinis sp9297u. The sequence continues at coordinate 9,862 of DUKF01000118.1, forward strand.
TGGCGGCCGAAAACAGGATCGAAAACCAAAACCCTGAGACGACGGCCGACCTCGGCGAGAACTACGAAGAGGAGACGATCTATGAGAACCTCAGCGCCGTCAATGCCAGCGTAAACGAGGGACTCTCCGAAGCATCGGGCCCGTAAATCGACGGTTAAGAAAAGCTGCCGATAACATTTTTTTGACAATTCTCGGGATCTCGCGGCCACACGCGCCCGCCATCCTCCGAATCAGAAGCTTAGGGCGTCTTTGGGGCAGGCCTCGACGCACCGGCCGCACTTTATGCAGTCTGGCTTCTCGGCGATCTCGCTTCCCTCAAGCTGCATCGGGCAGACTATTTTGCATTTGCCGCAGTCGATGCACAGATCTTGGTCGAGCTTGAGCTGGTACTTTCCCCGACCGAGACGCCTCTGGAGCGTCCCCATGGGGCAGAAGGTGCACCAGGCCCTGGGGCTCAGGGCCACCCCGAATATGATCGAGACGGAGGTTGTGAGGATGCACATGGTGACGAAGACCATACCGACTTTATCCACCATCCCCTGGGTCAGAAGGATCCTCGATATCATGAAGCCCATCAGAGCGATGAATACCGGCACCCTCAGCACCATGCTCCTGAAGAATCTGGGTATCTCCACGTGACGGCTGATCTTCCCGATCCAGAAGTCGTTGAAGCTGCCCCTTGGGCAGAGGTTTCCGCAAAACCACCTGCCTCTGAAAGGGCTGATGATCATGAGGGCGAGAAATACCAGGGCCACGACGTACCCGAGTTTTGGGTACCAGATGCCACCGATGGATACCAAGACGACGATTATTCCCAGGTAGGGAGTTATCTTGAGCATAATTCTCAGAAAATATTATTCATCTGGACCTTATATCTATTTTTCCGGCTCCTTTCGGGACTCAAGACGCCGAATCCGGAGATATTCTCGACTTTGGGGCCGGGAAAAGTCCCGACTATTTCATCACCCTGAAATTCCTATCTAAGAGAAGGTGGAGGTTGTAGCCGAGGAAGGAGGCAAATGCGATGAAGAGCGACTCGCCCGGGGTCATGTCGAAGCCGAACCTCACGATGGTGAATGCGAGAAGGGCGTATACCGCAGCGAAGACCGAGGAGTGGACGACGCCCCTGTGATTCGGCATCAGCGTTTTGAAAAGGTTCCAGGTGACGACGGCCACCAGGGCCGCCACGGCCCAGGCGAGGGTGAGGTTGACGACCGGGTTGGAGGTGAGATGGAGATTGAGGCCCAGGTTCCGGAAGGCGGATATCCCAACGGCCACCGAGACGAAGGGCTTGATCACCCTGTGAATCAGGGCTCCGGGATGGTCCATGTCCGGAAGGTCGGACCCCAGAACGTAGAAGGCGTAGCCCAGGGACATGGCCATGAAGGTCATCTCGATGGGAAGGCCCAGGTAAAAGCTGAGGACTGAGAGGATTAAAATCGCTATCGGATAGCTCAAAATTCCCGCCAGAACGTGCTCGTCGTAGTTCAACCTTTTGTCACCTCGTTCACATCGATCATCCCGATAACCATCTTCATCCCCAATCTCCTCTGACCCCTCAACCCGAATGCGATGACCGATGGGGATTTTACATTTTCCCTCAACGGCCTCTCGATCTCTGGGAGATCGGATCCGATCGGCCGGGAGATGGCTGATGACCAGAAACCTACAGGCCCCTTTCGTTTTCAAAAAATACCTGGCTCTACCACTAGGAGCTGGATGCGGTTCTTGCGTTGGTGCTGGAGATGGTCTTTCGGTTGATTATGCTGGCGAGCAGAGCGACTCGATCCCAACGGCGCCGAGAAAGCAAGCATATATTACATGGATTTTGTTTATGAGAAGATCATGAAGAGCCAGGTCAAGTGGGGGATCGCACTCGCAGCTCTCGGCCTTGCCATTCTGCCCTTTGGCTATCCCTATCTGCTGGTCTACACCGCCCCTCTGGAGATTATCGGAATGGCTCTGATCGTCTTTCGGAACAGAGAAATTATCATAGATGAGGCAGAAACGAGAGAGCCATGATCGTCACTACCACAGATGGTATTCCGGGCTACGAGGTGGAGGTTCTGAATGTCATCTTTGGGAACACCGTCAGGTCAAAGCACCTTGGAAGGGACATAACAGCTTTTTGTAAGGGCTTGGTCGGCGGGGAGCTTGAGGAGTACACCGACATGCTGACGGATGCAAGACGAGAGGCGATGAACCGGATGATCAACGAGGCATCTAGGCTCGGAGCAGACGCCGTGGTCAACGTCCGCTTTACGACCTCGATGACCGGGACGAGAGCTGCCGAACTGATGGCCTACGGGACGGCGGTCAAGCTGAAGAAGGTATAGATATATGAGTATGGGGCAGGTGGCCTCAGCGGGTTTTGCGACCAATATTATTCTCAGGAGCTTCAAAAGAAGTCCCCAGAATGGTGGAACGATTGACACGCCTGGACGAATCCGTTTTTGATGAAAATGCAGAATATCCGATTTATCAGCATCCATTTTGCCAGCCATCATCCTCTTGGTTTTCATCGGTCTTGGCGAGATCGAAGTCCGTGAGATTACAGACCGAAAGCAGAGTACCCCGTCAGATCCCAAGTCCTCGGCCCAGCCCCGCGGCCCGTGCGAGGTTGACGGCGTCGGCGTACTCCTGCAAGGTGATCGGCCTTGAGAGCTCCGGATAATTGTAGGCTTTGTGGCAGGGGTGGTACTGGGCCATGACATTCAGGTAAGTCTCGGGGGAGACCTCCTCGGCGAGGAACCTCACCACCTCGGCAGTCCCGGCGAGGTTCTCGGGTAGGACCAGGTGGCGGACGAGAAGGCCCCGGACGGCGACGCCTTCCTCGTCGATCTCCAGGGGCCCCACCTGCCGGTGCATCTCCAGAATCGCCGCCGTCATGATCTTCGTGTAGTCGGGGGCGTCCGAATACTTTTTGGCGGCCGAGTCGGTCCCGTACTTGGCATCGGGCATGTAGATGTCGAAGATCCCGTCCAAAAGTTGGAGGGTTTCGACGGAGTCGTAGCCTCCTGAGTTGTAGACCAGTGGAACGGATAGGCCCATATTTCGAGCCTCAACGAGCGCCTCCAGGATTTGGGGGACGAAGTGGGTCGGGGTGACGAAGTTGATGTTGTGGCAGCCCCCCTTTTGAAGACAGATCATCATCTCGGCGAGCTTCTTTGCCGAGACCTCCCGCCCTTCACCCAGCTGGCTGATGTCGTAGTTCTGGCAGAAGACACAAGCAAGGTTACACCCGGTCATGAAGATAGTGCCCGAGCCGTGGGCGCCGACCAGTGGCGTCTCCTCACCGAAGTGGGGTGTGAAGCTCGATACCTTGGCGATGCGGCCGCTTCTGCAGTATCCAAACTCCCCCTCAAGCCTGTTGGCCCCGCAACTGCGGGGGCATATGTCACAGCTTTCAAGGCGCGAGAGGGCAAGCTGTGCCCTCTCCAGCAGAGTCTCCGGGGGCATATCGTTGTAGCTCGCCAAGGAACCTCTCCATTAAAAGTGGTGTCTTGGAATTACGTCATTTCTGATGGTAATTACTTTTGGCGGTGGTCTGCTGTTGGCTCCAAACATCTCGATCCTTGAAGGGAAATCCAAGAAGGAGATGGTCGCCTTCTTCGACCGGACCCTGATGACCGAAAGGAGGGAATCGAGGTATGGGGAGGTATGGGGATCTTAGAGCCCCATCCCCTCTTTCATCAGATAAAATATCTCGGTGTTGTCGGTCCGTCCTCTGCTGAACTTCTCGGCCCCGGGACCGCTGGCCATGAGGGGCACATCGACGGCAGTGTGAGTTGCCATTCCCGTCGACGTGAGGTTGTATCCCGGTCCATGACTGAGGGCGAGACCGCTGGCAAAGACTGGGTCTCCTGCAGAATAGTTGTAGAAATCCACTGCCCCGAGGACCAATCCCCCGGCTTCATGATCCGCGGTCACTATCACCAGCGTATCATTGGACAAGCTGGCGTAGTCGAGGGCCGCCTTCACCGCCACATCGAAGGCCAAGGTTTCTGCGGTGGTGTTTTCGTAGCACCTTATGTGGCAGGCGTGGTCGATTCTCCCACCTTCCACCATGAGGAAGAAACCGTCATCGTCCTTGGAGAGAATCTCTATGGCTTTCTGGGTCATCTCTGAGAGACTGGGCTCGGGATCGGTCTGGTTTATCCTCCTCAGCTCGAAAAATAGATGAGAACTGCCAAATAGCCCCAAAAGCTTCTCTGTGCTTTCCGGATCGATGCCGAGAAGCCCGGTCCGGTTGTATACGATACACGTACCTAAGATCCAAGGCTTCATGCAGGAGGTTTTGGTCGTCGTCCCTGCAGCTCGCCCCGCCGAGGGGGTCGATCTCGTTCTGGCCCACGAAATGGCAGAGGCCGCCTCCCAGGACCACATCAACACCGCTCGCCAGGAGCTGCTCTGCGATCAGGTTCTCCTTGTCCCTATCGTTGACGTGAGCGTAAAACGAGGCGGGTGTGCCGTGGGTTATCCTCATGTTTGTGACGACTCCCGTAGACTTCCCGTCGGCCTCGGCCAGCTCCAGGATGGTGGTGAGGTTCTCACCATCCCACACCCCCGAGATGGCAGTTGCATCCTGGCCTACTATCCCAAGGTTTGTCTTATGGCCGGTGGCCAGGGCAGTTCCAGAGGCAACAGAGTCAGTTACAAAGCTATCAGCTGCGGAGGTGGAGGAGTATCCCGCATACTCCATGTCGTCCATATAAAGCTCTGTATCCATGTAATTGGAGAGATTCTCGTCTGCCTTCGCCCACCGGGCGGCGGTCATCTGAGAAAACCCCATCCCATCCCCGATCAGGAGGATCACGCTTTTGGCTTCTTTTGACTCTGCCCCATTTTCGGTTTCCGAGGCAATGCCATGCAGAGAAACCGAAACCACGAGAAGGATTAAAACCCCGATGACTGTGTGTAGCTTATTCATACGCACACCTCAACTAATTTACCAAACAGTTTCTAGATCTGGGATTATAAAACTTTGGCTCCTCGCTATTTGCATTTATGGTGTTTAACGATACCTTTCGGCCAAATCTCTAACTCGTAAGAGTTTGAGATTTAGCCCTGTTCGTATCGTTAAACACTATTCTGGCGAGAACCGAT
>DUKF01000118.1:14973-15265 GCA_013329455.1 Methanotrichaceae archaeon
ATCTAATTGGTTCTCGACTATAATCTGAAATACGGATAGAAGCGGCATGGATCTAGGCAGATCGAGAAATGCTCAACAGAAAGAGACAAAAAGCATACACCGCAGCAAGCGGCGTAGTATTGGGGCAATCTCAGCCGACTTGCTACCGAGATCGCTGCTACATCGCGATTCTCGTCTTAACCGATGACCAATGGACGGCCTTCTGTAGATAGCAGATCGCTTCGGCAACCGGGTCGTCTTCTACGGGACCACCATCGCTGGGGCCGCTCGCCTCCTCGGCTTGGGAAGGTGG
>DUKF01000019.1:0-632 GCA_013329455.1 Methanotrichaceae archaeon
CGCCGCCTCTCGGAAAGGCCCGTAGAAGGAGGATGCGTACTTGGCGGCGTAAGAGAGGATCGGCGTGTCACTGAAGCCCTCCTCGTCGAGGGCTCCACGGATGGCCGCGACCATGTGGTCCATCATGCCGCTGGGGGCGAGGACGTCGGCTCCTGCCCTAGCCTGAGAGACGGCCGCCTTTGCGAGGAGCGGGAGGGTCTCGTCGTTTAGGACCTCCTGGCCCTTTATCAGGCCGCAGTGGCCATGGCTGGTGTACTCGCAAAGGCACAGGTCGGCGATGACGACGATCTTTGAGGTCGTCTCCTTGATCCTCTCGGTGGCCTTCGGGACGATGCCCGCGGGGTCGTAGGCTCCGGAGCCCACCTCGTCTTTCTTTTCGGGAAGGCCGAAGAGGATCACCGCGGGAACCCCAAGGTCCTCCAGCTCCTCGACTTCCTGGGCGAGCCTATCGAGGCTGTGTCTCTCCTGCCCAGGCATCGACTCGATCCTCACCGATTCGTTCAGCCGCTCGTCCACGAAGAGGGGCTGGATCAGGTCGTCGACCGATACCCTCGTCTCGGCGACCATCCTCCTAAGCCCAGGTTTACGAAGCCTACGCATCCTTCTCATCTTCCACCTCCAGCCCGAAGAGC
>DUKF01000019.1:657-13232 GCA_013329455.1 Methanotrichaceae archaeon
CTCGGCGAAGATCTTGTTCACGATCGAGTGGCTCATGTCCATCAAAACCCTCTCCTCGATCTCCCCCAATGTGTGGCGGGCTCCGAGCTTGTTCATTGCCCTCTGACATTCCAGGGTCTTGATCTCCTCAGCCTGGAAGTAGATCATGCCCAAAAGCTCCTCGGCCCTCTTTCTCTTGTACTTGGCCTTGAGAAGATCCAGCTCCTCGGCGATGATCGCCTCCACCTTCTCCATCTCGACCATCCGAAGCCTCATGTTCTCGGCGCTGATCTCCCGTAGAGCGTCGATGTTCCGAAGCTCGACGCCAGGAATCTCGCCCACGTCCTCGTCGATGTCCCTAGGATTGGCGATGTCGATCATCAGGAGGGTCTCCTTCTCCCTTCTTGCCATCACCTCCTCAAGGTCGTCACGTCTCAAGATGTAGTGGGGTGCGGAGGTTGCGCTGATCACGAGGTCTGAAGTCCTGATCCTCTCCTTCATCTCGTCGAATGCGATGGCAGTGCCACCGAGGCTTGCGGCGAGAGAGAGGGCCCGCACGAAGGTCCTGTTGGTGACGTAAAGCTCGCCTATGTTCCTCGAAAGAAGGGCTTTTGAGATCAAAGTCCCGGTATCCCCGGCCCCGATCACCAAAACTGATTTTCCTTCCAGGCTTCCCAGAATCTCCTCGGCGAGGTCGACGGCCGCGGAGCCCACCGAGATCGACCTCTCGTTGATGCTCGTCTCGCGACGGACCCTTTTTCCGACCGAGATCGCCTTCTTGAAGGCGACGTCGAGGGTCCAGCCGGTCGTCCCCGCCTCCTTCGCCATCGAATAGAGCTCTTTCATCTGGCCGAGGATCTGGTCCTCGCCGATGATCATCGATTCAATGCCTGAGGCGAGACGGAGGAGGTGCAAAAGGGACTCGTCATGATCCTGAAAATCGATTATGCGCGATGAGACGCGGGCCTTCTTGGCGAACTCGAAGAGGACCTTCTCCCCCCTCGGAGAGACGACGTAGATCTCGACCCGGTTACAGGTCTTGAGGACAGCGCACTCCTCAACCAGTTCGTGGGACGAAATCCAGGATAAGAGCGCGTTCAGGTCCCCGTGCCAGGACCGCTCAATCTCGTCGATGCAGGCCTTCCTATGGGTCACCAGCATCGAGGCTATCTCGCTCATCTGGGGTCATATGTTCTCCAGCCCTCTTATAGGCCTTTTCATAGGACACCTCAAGAAGCCTCCAGACCTCCTCATCGGAGATGATATCCCAGAGGATCCGTCTCCTCTCGGCCTGCTCTGAGACGCTCTCCTTCAAGACCTTCCTAATCTCCCCCAAAAGGCGAGCCATATCACTGTACCTCTCGTCCAGCACCTCCTCGAGCCTGAGGCGGAGGTATTTGGAGAGGGCAGGGCTCTTTCCGAGGGTCGATATGGCGACGACGACCGGATCTCTTCTGATCACCGAGGGGACGACCACCTCGCCGACTCCGTCGACCCTGTTCACCAGAACACCCATCCCTGACGCCCTCTCTTCCAAATGGAGGTTGAGGACGGGATCGCTGGTGGCGGGAATCGCGATGAAGGCATCTATGAGGAGGTCGCCTGCACCCTGAGAAAGGTCAAGCTTGACGAGCTCGATAGCCCCCTCTTCTGCCATCTTCAGAAGGCCGGGCGAGAAGTCCAGGCTTGCCACAGTCACATTTGTGTATTGAGAAAAGAGCCTCGCCTTTCTTTCGCCGACGTCGCCACCGCCGAAGATCACGACCTTGCGGCCTGATAAATCCAGGAGGAGTGGGAGGTGGCTTTTCAGATCCTGGCCCCCGTCTTCTTGAACTCACTCTCGCTGAAGAGGACCTGATAATCCTCGATTCCAGTCTTGCGGGAGATCTCGGCTGCGATCTTTCGGCACTCATCCCTGGAATCGGAGTGGACTACGGTGTAGAGGTTATAGGGCCACTTCGGCATTGATGGGCGCTCGTAGCAGTGAGTGACCTCGTCGAAGGATATCATGACCTCTCCAACCCTCTCAACCTCCTGCGACGGGACGCGCCAGACGATCATGGCGTTGGCCACGATCCCTAGAGCCCTGTGGCCTATGGTGGCTGCAAACCTCCTGATCACTCCCTTATCGAGGAGGAAGTTCAGCCTCTCCAACACAATTTCCTCGCCGACCGATAGCTCCATCCCAAGAGCCTCGTAGGGCCTTGGAGACAGCGGGATTCCCTCCTGTGCAGCCCTAATAAGCCTCAGGTCCAGATCGTCGATCTGCTCTGTCGTTTCATCATCTCCTTTCTGAACTACTTCCAGCCGTTGGGGTCCTGGAATGGGTACCTGTCCGTCCCCTTCGTTGGAACCAACTTGGGATCTGTTCCCGGATTTCCCTCGACTTGGTGATCGCTCCAGTAGTTTCCACCAACATTGGATCCAGCATCCCACTCGTTATTCCCGTTGTCTACGGCGTTCTGGGGGAGCATCAAATTCCCGTTCTCGATGAAGTTGTTGTGGTACACTGAGCAACCGCTGCAGTCGATCAGGCTCGCCCCTCCGAGCCCGTTTTGGATGAAGGAGTTTCCCGTGATCTTCCCGTTCATGGAATGGCTCATCCTGAGGCCGTAACGACTGTTCTGGCTCAGGTTGTTCCCCTCGAGGCTCGCCCTCTCGACGGACTGGAGGAAGACTCCGTCCCCGTTACCCCACGCGAGATTTCCGGATACCGTCGCCACCGAGAGCTGGTCGAGGGCGAGGCCCGCCTCCCGATTGATGGAGAGGTCGTTTCTGATCACCATCGCTCCGTCAGAGCCCGACGCGTGAATCCCCTGCCGGTTCTCGGTGGCGGAGTTCTGGTTCAGGATGCATTTTGGAGATCTGATAAGCCTGATCCCCTCCTCCTGGTTGCGGTTCACATCGGACTGGAGTATCTGGCAGGATGACGAGTCCAAAAGCGATATTCCCACCCGGTTCTCTGAGGCTTTCGACCCCTTCAAGGCCTCGCCTTCCGAGTCCCCGAGCTCAAAGCCAGACTTTGAAGATCCCGTGGCAACGCATCCCAGAAGATCGTCACCCTGGCCTTTCTGGACCAAAAATCCGATGGAGCAGTTCTCGGCTTTGCTCTCCTCGATCTTGCAGTCGACGGTTTTCAGCATGCGGACGCCAGCCTCGTTATTGGAGAGGCTGAGATTCCGGACCGTGCAAACCGTCGAGTTGACGAGAAGGGCTCCTGCGCTGTTGTTAAAGAGGATGAGGTTCTCGGCGGTAACGTTTTTGCAGCCCACCATGGCCAGAAAGCCGCAATCTTCCTCCAGCATCAGGTCCTGCCCATCGACCAAGTAGCAGATCGGCCTTCCTTCGACGGTGTTAGAAAAATCGGCATCCTGGCGGAAGGGCTCGTCGTCCCAGGTCGAGAGGTTCTCCCGATCGACTTTGATGCTGTACCGATTCAGATCCATCCGATTCCCGCGAAGAACGTTAAGGCCCGACCCGAGAAGGTTGATACCGCGTCCGTTCCGAACGATCTTGTTATCCTCGATGACGTTCTCGATAGAATTCGATTTCAAGAGCAGCCCGTCGCCATTCTCAAAGAGAAGGTTCCCCGCGAGTTTGTTATTAGTCGACCCCTCCAGACGGATCCCAGCGATCTCATTTTCGTCCAGACGGTTCTCGCCGATGTGGTTGTCTGCTGAGTCCTTCAACCTGATGCCTACATCGCATCCCCGCGCCGAATTGTTGGTGATCGAATTTTTCTCGCTCGCCTCCAGGTAGAGGCCGAGCTGGGAGCTGGACACTTCGTTATCAAAGATCGCGTTTTTTTCGGAACTTTGGAGGATGATGCCCCCGATGCCGGATCCGGATACGTTGTTCTCCAGGATCTCGTTTTCCTCCGATCCCTCGAGGACGATCCCCCTCTCCGAAGAGGATAAGTTGTTTCCTTCGATCAGGTTGCTGTCGGAATCCAAGATCTCGATGCCCGTCGCCAATAGGAAGACAGAACCAACAATCACGTTCTCGTTGGAGTTGGTGATCGCAACACCGAGATCGCCCGAGAAGGTGCTGTTGGAGATTTCAGATCCTCGGGACCCCGTGATCTCCGCGCCCAGAGATGATCTGATCCGTGAGTTCATGACGACGTTATCCAGTCCGTCCCGAACCAGGACACCAACGGAGCAGCCCTCGATGGTCGACCCGAGGATCTGGTTTTTTGAAGAGGCAGAAAGGACCCCCGTCGAGAAGTTCGCAATGGTGCACCCCTCAATCGAATTTCCCGGAGAGTTCAGCTCTACCCCGACGCCCTCACCAAAGCCTCTGATCGCAAGGCCTGAGATTATGCAGCCGGATGCATCCACCATGAAAGCGGCCGCACCCCCAGACTCGACGGTCACCTGCCCGCCGGTCCCGACGATGGAGATCGGCTGAAGGACTGAGATCTCCCCCTCCCTATAATATCCGGGACGAACCCATATCTCGTCGCCGGCGTCGGCAAAGCGAACGGCTTCTCTTATGGTCTTGAACTCCCCACCACCGCCATGGTCGACCACCAGCGTCTCGGCCATGGCTGCGGGAAGGCCAGCACAGATTAGAAAGAGCAAAATCAAAAGCCAAGATTTTTCCGTGACAATACCCCCAATCCGGTATTATGGTCCCGTTGTCGTGAGGAATAAATAACTCTATCCCCGCCGAGTCCGTCTCCCCGATTGTTAGAATAATCGCTACGTGCGATCCCGAAAAGCGAGCTTTTTGCTTTCGATCCAAAAAACCGAAACTTCGGATCCGGATTTAAACGGTAAGATACTAATCAAATGAAATTGAATATTTGGGAGACGAGATGAAAAGGCGGGCCTGCATGACGAACCCTTATCGAATCCTGATCATAGAGGACGACCCCGACGACGTCGAGCTGATACTCCTCGGCTTCCAGAAGCACGACGAGTTCTTCGTGGACGTCGCAACCACCGGGGTGGAGGGGCTCGATGAGGTCTCAAAGAGACGTTACGACCTCGTCTCGGTGGACTTCGCCCTTCCGGGAATAAGCGGTCTTGACGTGCTGGAGGAGATCCGAAAGACCGACCAGGACGTTCCCGTCGTCATGGTTACGGGCCGGGGCACCGAGGAGCTGCAGGTGGTGGCCTTCGAAAAATATGCCACAAGCTACGTGATGAAGAGCGTCGACAGCTTCCGGAGCCTGCCCCACATCTTCGAGGCGCTGATCAGCGAGTCGAGGTTCAGATCCGAAGAGCGCCGGATGAAAAGGGACATAGAACGGTCCGAGACTGTGAGCAGATACATCCTGGAGAACTCTCCCATGGGGGTATACGTCCTCCAGAACGGCTGCTTCAAGATGGTCAACTCCAAGTTCATAGAGATCTTCGGCTGCGAGAAGGAGGATCTAATAGGCGAGCACTTCTGGAGTCTCGCGGATCCCGAGAGCTTCGAGTGCGTGGAGGGCGTGGCCAAAGACGACGCGCCCGGAAGATCTATCGTCCACGAGCTCAGGATCACCAGGAAGGATGGCAACAAACGCTGGGTCGAGGCGAGGATCGTGCCCCTGGACTACCAAGATGAGAGATGGGTTCTCGGAAATCTGGTGGACATAACCGATAGGAAAGAGGGCGAGAAGTATCTCCAGATGGATAACAGAAGGATCTTGGTCCTCTACTCCCTCGCCCTAAAGGCCATCGATTTTCGTGGAGAGCTCGACGACCTCTTGAAAGAGGCGCTCTCTGAATTGATGGCCGGGCCGGACGGGTTCGAGGTTGGAGGCGTATTTCTCCTGGAGGAGGGACGCCTGGTTCTGCATGCCCTAGCGGGGCCCCTGGAGGATCTGATGAGCTTTGCAGACCAGGTTGACGCCGAGGAGCTTTTGGAGGAGGCCGAGGCGAAGAGGGTGGTCGAGGGCGATCGCCCCATATTCTGGGTTTCGGCACCCTTCTGCAACGGGGAAGAACGCATAGGACTGTTGGTTCTAGGTCAAGAAGAGGATATCGAGCCCGATTTTCTGAAATTTCTGAAAGATCTCGCCTGGCACGTCGGAAAAATGGTGGAGATATTCGAGCTTGCGAAAATCCATCTAGAAAAGGCCTAAACGAGCACTAGAGCCGATTCCAGATGAGGACTATCCTCTGGAGGGCCGTGACGTGGCTGGCAACCGTGATCAGGATCACAGCCCAGCCCAGTATCGAAAGACCCGCCACATATCCTGGAAAAAGTGCGTTGGCGATGGTTGCACCGAGTATGAGGGTCAGGCGGTCGGCTCGCCCCATTATCCCGCCGTAGAGACGGCCGAGCCTCAGGGCCTGAGCCTGGGTCCCGAGGTAACTGGTGAGAAGCACTCCCATCACAGCGAAGATCCCCCAAACCTCTGAGACGTAACCGGCAAGGACGATCCCCACCAGGATCGCCATGTCTGCATACCTGTCGATGACGTGATCGAGAAAGTCGCCTCTGGGCTCGACCGTCCCGGTCCTCCGTGCGAGAGCCCCGTCAACGGCGTCGAAGACAGCGTTCAAAAGGACCATCAGAGCGGCCAGGTAAAGGAGCGAGACCCCGCCAGCCGAGAGGTAGTAGAATACCCCTGCTGCCAACGCGAAGATCATGGAAAGGAGAGATATCATGTTGGGGGTGGCACCGGCTCTTTCCGCCAGGGCTGCCAATGGCTCGGTAAGTGCCAGGGACTTCGATCTCAGGTCATCAAGGGTCAAATTCCATCTCTCCGATCCAGTCGATATCTCCGGGTGGGAGGTCTATCTCCCGGCGCAATACCCCGACCACGAGGTCCGCCACCTCCTGGAGAGACCTTCCAGTGGTGTCGATCTCAGAGACCCGGTCGCACCACTCCGCCGCCTCCACCAGGATCACGTCGAGAGCCTCCGCCTCCAGGTTTTCCCGGACCTTCTTTTCGAGATAATCCCTTCGAGCCAGCCGCTCTCTCAAAATCCTGGGCGACGTTCTGAGGACGATAGCCTCGGAGGCGAACTGGTGGGAGAAGTGGCCTTCAAGGATCACAATCTCCTCGTCCTCATCCGGAGCCAACTCCTCGATCCTTCTGGCGAGGGCGTCGACGTCGGCGATCAGACACCCTCTCTCATCATCGGTGCCGAGGGAGAGGCCCTCATCCCTTATGAGGGCGTTGAGGTCGATTACCCTGTAGGGTAGGAGCCGGGCCACTGTTGTCTTCCCGGTTCCGGGAGTTCCTGTAAGAGCTACCCGCATACTTCACCAAAGGCCTTGAGGAATCGATCGTTCTCCTCTGGTGTTCCGACCGTCACCCTGATGCCGTGATCTCCAGCGCCCCTGAAAGAGAAGCAGTCTCGAACGATAACGCCCATCCTGAGCATCCTCTCGGCAACCATGCCCGAGGAGGCCTCGGTCTCCAAATAGAGGAAGTTTCCGCCCGAGGGGCGGAATTCCGGGACGGCCTCTCTCAGCCGGTCCCTCTCTTCTCTGATGGCTTTAACAGACGTTCTCATGTATTCGGTGTCCTCCAGGGCCGCGATCCCCGCCGCCACCGATGGGGTGGTGACGCCGAAGAAGGGAGGAGCTGCCCTCCTAAACTCTTCCGCGATCCAGTCGGGGGCGACGGCATAGCCGAGCCTCATCCCGGCTAGGCCGAAGGCCTTGGACATGGTCCTACCCACCACCAGGTTCTCGTACTCCGCCGCGAGGGCTTGGAAGTTCTGGTCGCTGAACTCGGCGTAGGCCTCATCGAGAAAGACGATGGCATCGGTGCTTTCGACGATCGATCTGAGGTTCTTTTCGGGGATCAGATTTCCGGTAGGGTTGTTGGGCGAGCATATGAAAATGATCTTAAGCCCCTTGGGAACCTCCGTCGGCACCTCGAAGTTTTGCCCCCTCGAAAGGAAGATCGGCTCTGCGCCCGCCGTCGCCGTCAGGATCTCGTAGTAGCTGAAGGTCGGTGTGTAAATCAGGGTTCTGTCGCCGGGATCGAGAAAGAGCCTGGTGATGGTGTCCATGACCCCGTCCATCCCGGCCCCGATCAGGACGTTTCTCGGGGAGGATCCAGCGTACTCCGCCATGGCCTCGATGAGCCTTTCTGGCTCCGGGTATCTCTCCGGCTGGACCGACCCGATCGCCTCGAAGACCTTCGGGCTTGGACCGTAGGAGTTCTCGTTGCTTCCGAGCTTCACGATCTCGTCGGCCGGCAGGCCGTATTTTGCCGCGATCTCCTCGATGCCCTTTCCTGCGACGTAGGGCTTCAGCTTCTCTAAGCTGGGCCTAAGATTTCTGGAGTATCTCTGCAAGCACCTTCACCACGCGGTCGATCTCCTCTTTGCCCACCACCAGGGGCGGCACCATCCTGAGGACGTGCTCGCTGGTGGCGTTGAGGAGGATGCCCCTCTCTCTCGCCTCGTTCACGATTTCAGGGCAGCTCGCCTCAAGCTCGACGCCGACCATCAGGCCCAGGCCCCTCACCTCGAGGGCGTCAATCTCCTCAACTATCCTGGATCTGAGGTACGATCCCACCTGTTCGGACCTTTCCACGAGCTTCTCCTTCTTGATGGCTCCAATGGTGGCGAGGGCCGCAGCAGAGACGAGAGGGTCGCCACCGAAGGTGGTGGCGTGGTCGCCCTTCTGGAAGGCGTCTGTGACGGTCTCCGCCGCCATCATGACGCCCATGGGAAGACCGCCGGCTACGGCCTTTGCAAGGGTCATGACATCGGGCATAACGCCACTGTGCTCTTTTCCAAACCACCGACCGGTCCTGCCAAAGCCGGTCTGGACCTCGTCGAGGATCAGCAGAGCCCCGCAATCGTCGCAGATCTCGCGGGCCGCCCTCAGGTAGCCGGGGCTTGGGACGTTCACGCCGCCCTCGCCCTGGACCGGCTCCAGGATCACGGCCGAGGTCTCCTTCGAGACCGCTGCCAGCAGGGCTTCGGCGTCGTCGTAGGGAACGAAGTTCGCCTCGTTGAGGGGGCGGAAGGGCTCCCTGTAGACCGGCTTGTAAGTCGCGCCCAAGGATCCGAGGGTTCTGCCGTGGAAGGAGTCGACCGCGGCCACGGTCTCTGATCTGCCCGTCGCTCTGCGGGCGAGTTTCAACGCCGCCTCGACGCTCTCGGCTCCGGAGTTGCAGTAGAAGGCCCGGTCCATCCCGGTCAGGGTCTTCAGCTCCTCGGCGAGGAAGACCTGGTTTTCTGTGTAGTATAAATTCGAGGTATGGATCAGCTCTGAGGCCTGCTTTTTTATCGCCTCGACGACGGCAGGATGGCAGTGGCCGACGCTGTTGACGGCGATCCCTGCGACGAAGTCCAGGTACTCGTTCCCCTCAGCGTCCCAGACCTTCGCTCCGGACCCCTTCACCAGGAGGATCGGCTGTCTTGTGTAGGTCTGTATGACCGACTCCCTCTCCAGCTCCACGATTCGGGCGGTCCTCTCGCTGCCCGACGGTTCGGCTTTTGACTTCATCTTCCCCTTCGCCATCTCCATTTTTTCATCGCTTTGATTCTGGGTCATAGAACGCTCCTGGCAAATTTGAGGCTGGCCTGGATCTGGCGGCCGACGTCCCCGCTCACAATCTCCATGTGGCCGGGGTAGAGGACCTCGACCTCAAGCTTTGTCAGCCTCTCGATGGAACGGATCAGGTCCGCATCCTTCCCAGCGAAGAGGTCGGTCCGGCCGATGTTCCCATGGGGGAATACTGTGTCCCCCGAGAAGAGGACCTTCGCCCTCGGCTCGTAGAGGCAGATTCCTCCCGGCGAGTGGCCCGGGGTGTGTATCACCTCGAGTTTCCATTCCCCAAGGTCGATGACGTCCCCCTCACTCAGCGTTCCGTCGGCCTCGATCTTCGGCGCCGAGCGGCCGAAGAGGTAGGCGACGGTGGCCATGTCGTCTCCAAGAGAGCCCGCCTCATCCTCGTGGATCATGACTTTTGCGCCCGTGACCTCCTTGAGCCGGGGTACCCCACCCGAATGATCGTGATGGCTGTGGGTGAGGATAATCATCTCGATCTTTTGGGGGTCGATGAGCTTTTTGATATTTCTGATCGTCGGCTCCGGGTCCATCCCCGCGTCGATCAGGACCGGAATCTCGTCCAGGATCAAGTAGACGTTGCCATCGAAGGGCGAGCCTGAGACCTTGTGCACTTCCACCATTCCAACACCTCCTCTGAGCATGGGCTCCAGCGATATATTAGTTTGGCACCGAGTTTGAGGATAGTTCGAGGAATAGTCCAAAAATTAATCTGAGATGCCCCGGCTATGACTGCCCCTTTCACCAAATCCCCCTCACCCCACCACCACCACCACCGACCGGCAGTTATGCGGGTGGCCAGCCAGATGGCACCCTTGAACAGCGATAACCTTTTAAGAAAATAGAATCACTTCGTATTAGCTTTTAGAGAGGTGTCGAAATGTCCTCTTACGATATTGAGATAAAGAAAGTTCCCGCCGTGCGGGTGGCAAGCTTCCAGGCCAAAGGGATGCCCTTCAATGTTACCATCCCGAAAGCGTACGAAGAACTGGCAAAGTGGATGGATTCCAAAAAGATCCCCATGCCCACGGGCTCGCCGATGGGCCTGGCCCTCTACTACGACGACCCCAAATCCGTCAAGCCCGAGGAGGTGCGGTTCAAGGTCGCGATCCTCGTTCCCACTGAGACTCCCGCAATCTCCGAAGGCAAAGCTGCGGTGGAGGAGCTGCCGGCGTGCGAGGTGGCATATCTTACGGTCAGAGGGCCTTACACCAACCTCGAAGACGCCTACAATCAGCTCTTCAGCTGGGTATACAAGAGCGGATACAAAGTAACAGAACCCTCTCGGGAGGTTTACGTCAAGTGGGGCGAGCCGATACCCCCGGAGGAGTGGGTGACGGAGATACAGGCCCCCATCGAGAAGTAGAAAGAGATGAGAGGGGGTGAGACGCGGCCGGAGATGGCGGCCTGGCCCTATCATCCGGTGATAAAATCCAGACTTGCGACCCCTCCGACCTCTCCGACCTCTCCGACTCTTGCGCCGCCTGGAGGGCGTGGCAGGATCGGCGCTCACCTTTCTGCCCACCAAATCATTTTTCGGGTCTGGGACAAAAAGGGCCGCGCAAGATCACCGGTTGGTCATCCATCTCGTTTTGTATCCGACTTTCGGCAGGAAAAATCACCATCATAAATAATTTTTCAGATCAGTTTAGTTTACATAATGCAAACTGACTTTGGGCTAAACACATACCATCAAGCCAGATTGCCCAATCCTGGCAACACATCCAACAGATGTTTATCGATTGGAGTTGGAAAAGGTCATCTATGAACAGGTACGCTATCTTTACATTGGCGATCTTGGTATCGCTAGGCCTGGCGTCGGCACAATTTTCGGGCCTCGAATTTTTCAACATCGGCCTTTCTGAGGGGGAACCTCTCACGCCTGCAAAAGAGGCGGTCCAGGTCGCTCCGGATGATGCCGTCGATGTAGGCGTTCTCAACACCGAGAAACCGGCGTTCGGCATAATCCGAGGAGAGATCGAGACTTACAAGATCGGAGGGTACGCGGTCCAAGAGGACGCGACTGTGGTCGCAGTCCCGGCAGGAAAGACCTACCAGAGCGACATGGGCAGCTACATTGGAACCTTTGCAATCCTCTCTTCAGGCGAGGCTGGCACTTACTCCCTCACCACCGAGTACGGGATCAACAGCTCTGGAATTCCCTACGGATCGGAGGACTACCGCGCCTACAAGACCACGCCCGTCTACAACCCCACGACCGACAAGACCGAGTTCCTCCTGGCCTACAACGTCTCCTCCGGCACGGTGAGCGTAGACCTCTATCTGGACCGCGGGACAAGCCTTGAGGGGATCATGAAAGAAGTTGAAGTAGAGCTGCAAATGGTGGATCTGGGATCGGAATCCGATATGTCGAACGGTTCGGGATCGGAATTCGAAATGCCTGCGGGTTTAGAGGCCTTCTTCGGCGGACTTCTGAATCAGACCGAGCCCCCGATGGGCACGACGGACTTGGCGCCGCAGTAGGTTATCCCTTATCCATTTTATCTTTCTTCTTTTTCCCACTGTCCTGAAGACCTACTTTACTCTCATCCCGATCTCCACGTCGTCGGATATCACTCGCCTTTCGGGCAGGGCGAGCTTTGATCTGAAATAATTCTCATGATAGCGTTTTCATAGCTAAATAGTGTATATATATTAATTAAATTTAAATCTGGGAAGGTCGCCAAAAGAAACGGTCTTCGAGCGGGCATCGGGCTTCCTCTATAAATGCCCGAGATCGGAAGCGTCAGACCTCGTCCGCCGAGCCCTCACCCTGAAGAGCCCCCTGGTGGCCGTGGGTACCCTTTAGAAACAATTTTAAATTCTGGACTTCATTAACATAATTGGTGTCCGGAATATGGGCGACCAATCAGAGATTCACAAGAAGGCTCGAAAGCGAAAAAGCTGAGGTTGCGGTGATGCGACGCGTCAAATCGCCCTGACAATTCTGAGGCGCGGGTCCGATCTTCACCGCCTGAAATATGAAGAATATATGAAAATATGAAAATCCGATAAAATACGGGTGCGATCATGAAGCGATTTGTCGAATTTCCCCTGGAGAGTGGCGGCTCTGTCCTGGTGGAGGTGGACGAGCCCGAGCCGGAAGGCGGCGTGGTGAA
>DUKF01000219.1 GCA_013329455.1 Methanotrichaceae archaeon
AGCGGGGTGCGCTGTTTGACTTTATTAAATCAACTTTTATTGGAAAACATTCATACTTTAGAAATCAAGAATTATAACGAAAATCCAGTTGAATTGGCACAAGATCTTATAAAACGACGTGATCTGGACAAAGAAAAGAAAAGAAATATAGAAAAATTGATCAAAAATTGTGAAAAAGGAAAAGATGGTACTTCAATAGGGGAACTAAGAAAGGATCTAGTCAACGAATTGAAGTTAAAAAATGATTGTCCTGCTTCAATTCAACGCATGAAGTATGAGAAAAGGCCATTTCACTTAAATCGGATTTTATTGGAAAATAAATATCCTTCAGAGCTAAAGAAACATAACGAAAATAATATTAAATCCTGGGAGGAACTCAAATCAATTACAGAGACGCTCAATTTTTTCAATCAATATATAGATACTAAAGATAAAAAGTATTTGGACCAAGCATATGAGATTTGCAATAACGTCCAAATCGCTAAAAATACACCAATTTTCACCTTATTTTATAAT
This sequence comes from Methanotrichaceae archaeon, assembly GCA_013329455.1. Taxonomy (GTDB): domain Archaea; phylum Halobacteriota; class Methanosarcinia; order Methanotrichales; family Methanotrichaceae; genus Methanocrinis; species Methanocrinis sp9297u. Next base: position 517 of record DUKF01000219.1, read on the forward strand.
ATTGGACTAGCATATTTTGAGGAAAACCGTTACAAAGAAGCAGAGATGATGTTCGATAAGGCGATAAAAGCAAATCCAACACCCAATGCTTATTGTGGCCGGGGCATATGTCGCAAATATCTTCAAAAATTTTGGGGAGCAATGGATGATTTTGAACGCATAATTTACTACGATAATAAATTGGAGACACCTTTACCATGGTACCTTCTAGGCGCCATATATTTGGATTTAGGCTGCTACGCCTTTGATCTATATGACAAAGCTATAGGTGCCTTTTGCGAAGCAATAAAAAGAAATTCAGAATTTCCTTATCCATATTTATTTCTGGGCATAATTTTTCATCGTAAATATGCTGCTTCCAAGAAATGGGAATATAATTGGGAATATAATAGTAAATTGGAAGACTATATCGACATAGCACTCGATTGTATCAAAGAAGCGAATGATTTGGCTATAGTCCATGGCCATAAGGATTTCTCTACTTCACCTACAATAAAGGCTACTTGCTTGCTTCAAAAGCTTCCAAAAAATGGTAAAGAAAAAAAGATAAATGAGGCTAAAGGAATCCTTCTGACATCCACATTGGAAGATGATTATAACAATGCTTGTGTAAAATCTATTGTTGGAAATTACGAAGAGGCAAAGAAATTATTGAAGACGGCTTTGAAGAATGATCGCACCAATAGTGTTCAGGCGCTTTTTGATCCAGATCTCTATGTACCTATGGGATTTAATCACTGCGAGGAATTCCTGAAAGGTGATCCTGTCAAGGAAACAATAATACGGGATATAAGGTATGTTTTATGCAATGAAAAGAGTACATTATATGAGAAGGATGATTACATAAAGGCGAGTTTTGAAGCTGTTTGTGGTGATAAAGAAAAGGCTATCAACTACATAAAATCTGATTTTAATAAATATGACAATATGAGTGAGGACATTAGAGCTAAGGCGCGAGATCCCATAAGGTTCGAACAAGACCCGCACTTTATGAGCATTCATGATATTGCAGTTTTAATAAAAGTTCCAAAATTTATAACACCTGGATCGAAAATACCGATTATCATTGTTGTCTACAATACAGGTGAGGAAGCTATCGAGGATATCAAAGTTGAAGTAAAACAGTTAAAGGGATTGAGCTTTAAACATAGTGAATACATTCTTTGTGATCTGGAAAAAAGGTGGGATTGGGATTCAAGACAATTAATAGCCACTGTTGATAAAATGGCATCAGTATCAAAAGACGTCAAGATAGAGGTTTTTGCTACAGGCAGAAAAAAAAATAAATATGTAAAAGTAAGTAACTCTGACCAGATAGCTGTCAAAATGGAGCCACATGTTGGTCAACCCCATTTCCACTGAGGCTTTTTAAAAATGTTGGGACGAGAATATTACATCCTTCATCAGCCATTTTGACGAATCCGGCTTTTCACTATGCTAACAACTTCTCATCAATAAATTCATTATAAATTGGTCGACAAAGCAACCAGTGGTGTATCTTCCTTGTCGAAGGATTTCTCACCCTTTATCACGATACTGGTATCAAACACATCAGGCCGAATCTCGTAGAGATTTTCTCTGGGGCTTCCATTTAAGATATAGCCGCAATCTACACGTTTCCCGTCAGTCATAAACACGACGTTGGCCTGAGTGTGATATTGCGGAGGATTGTCGGCAACTCGACAGATCGATAGAGACGTCTGCCCATAATATTGATCTCGCAGCGCCGCAGCTATGCCCTCGATCTCGGGCTTGCTCTGGAGGATCGCTTCGGCTCTTTCCAGCCTCAGATAGGTGCTGTGGTCCTTATCGTACTCGATTGCATCTGGAAGCATGCGGAAGTGGTTGGTAGAGGCAAAGAACCCATCTGTCCTTTCCCAGCTTCCAATCAATTCGGGCCCAGCCGGAGTATATTCTATAAAAATCGCGATATTGGCATCAGTGATGTGTACTATATCAGGTGCCGGAAAACCAGTCATGTAGAAGTTCGTCATCGCCTTCGCGGCATCTTTCGCTGTTCGATAGCTACTTATGATTTTTTCGTATTCGCTGAAAATCTGTTGTTTCCACTCATCTGTGATTTGATATTCTCGATTTGTATAAGCATCTGCTGCAACAAAAGCGACACCATAGTTGTTGATTCCAGCCCAGCAGGGAGTATCACCACTTCGGCCCTCACGGCGGAATGGGAGATACCTAATTCCAGACTCCCCATTTACCACACTGGGCTCGATAAACTCGGTCTTTTCAACGAGATCGCATTGCTTGAAGGTATAGCTGAGTCCATCATGGAATAAGTTACCTATGGTGCACACCATTATCACTCCTATATCTTCTATTTGGCCACTTAGGTTCATCAAATTACTTATACCTACTCAAGAGCTCTGATAATTGGCTCTAATGTGGAGACGAAACCGATTTGCTTTCGACTTCTTAAGAACTGAAGAGCGGTTGGCCTGGCCAGAGAAGGGCGGGATAATGACATGTCGGTCGAAGCCGATCCCAATCGAGATGGAGCTTTTTCGATGGATTTGATTTATTGGATGCTTCCGGACAGGTGAAGCCCCACCACCCCAGCTGATGATGCAGATCAAACAGAAGGCCCTTTCCAGGCTCGTGGGGCCCTTGAAGACGACCACCAGGGCTGAGGGGAAGACCTTTGTGAAACCGTTCGACAGCTTGAGGTTGCTGGTCCCGATGACCTCGCAAACTATAGCTGCAATTATTGTGAGCCGGGCGCTCATGTTCGTCCCGAAACGTCTGGATCAGACGAGCACAAGGATGAGCAGCTGCACTTTTTGGCGAGAGCATATTTTTCTTGGAAGAATCCTTCGCCCATCAACATCAAAAAATATATAAAGAAAACGAGTTCTAATATGGTAACAAGCAAAAAATGAGATATGACTCAAGCTCTCGGAGAGCTTTTCGATGCTGGCAGTAAAGCGGTGGATCCCGATTTTTGGTGGATTCCTGATCTAGGCTAAAACGAATTTTCGGATGACGGAGAGGATAGAAATGGCAGGATTAGGTGGAACCCCTGTGTTCATACTCAGGGAAGGGAGCCAGAGAACTGCTGGCCGTGATGCACAAAAGTCGAACATCATGGCCGCCAAGGCCGTGGCCAACGCCGTCAGAACCACCCTCGGCCCCAAGGGGATGGACAAGATGCTGGTGGACGCGATGGGCGATGTGGTCATCACCAACGATGGCGTAACCATCCTGAAGGAGATGGATATCGAACATCCCGCAGCCAAGATGATGGTGGAGATCGCCAAGACTCAAGACGACGAGGTCGGTGACGGCACCACCACGGCCGTAGTCCTGGCAGGCGAGCTGCTCGAAGCGGCCTCAGATCTTCTCGAAGAGGAGATCCACCCCACCGTGATCGCTGCAGGATACAGAGATGCAGCGGATAAGGCCGTAAAGCTTCTCCAGGAGATGGCGATCTCGGTCGGGCCTGAGGAGGAAACCCTTCTGAAAAGGATCGCCTTAACCTCCATGAGCAGTAAAGGTTCAACCGTGGCCAGAGACGCTCTGGCAGATCTGGCCCTCGAGGCGATCAAATCGATCGTCGACGACGACGGGACTGTGGACGTCGATAACATCACCGTAGAGAAGAAAGTGGGCGGGAGCATCGACGACTCCCAGCTCGTCCGAGGCATGGTGATCGACAAGGAGCGTATCGTGACCAGCATGCCAAAGAAGGTGATAGACGCAAAAGTTGCCCTCCTCAACGCGGCCATTGAGATCGAGAAGACCGAGTTTGGAGCTGAAATAGAGATCAAGTCGCCGGATCAGCTCAAGGCCTTCCTGGACCAGGAAGAGCTTATGCTCAAAAAGATGGTCGACGGGATCGTGAACGCCGGTGCCAACGTCGTCTTCTGCCAGAAGGGGATAGATGATTTAGCTCAGCACTTCCTGGCAAAAGCGGGCGTCTACGCCATCAGGAGGATCAAGAAGAGCGACATGGAGAAGCTGGCGAGGGCCACCGACGGCAGGATCGTGACCAGCATCCACGATATAGTCACCGAGGATCTGGGAAAAGCAGGTCTCGTCGAGGAGAGAAAGATCGCCGGAGACGATATGACTTTCGTGGAGGAATGCGAAAACCCAAAATCGGTCTCGATCATCCTCAGAGGCGGAACCGAGCACGTCGTCGACGAGCTGGACCGAGCAATGGAAGACGGGCTCCGGGTTCTTGGAGTGACCCTGGAAGACCGCCACCTGGTCCCTGGAGGCGGAGCCCCGGAGATTGAGTTGGCTTTAAGGCTGAGAGAGTATGCGGCCACCGTGGGCGGAAGAGAACAGTTGGCCATCGAGACTTTCGCCGAGGCGATCGAAATCGTGCCGAAGACTTTGGCAGAGAACGCAGGGTTCGACCAGATAGACGCTATTGTGGCCTTGAGGAGCGAGCACGAGAGGGGCGTCAAGAGCGCGGGATTGGACATGGATACCGGCAAGCCTGCCGACATGCTGGACGGAGGCATAGTCGAGCCGATGAGGGTCAAAATCCAGGCCATCAAATCCGCAACCGAAGCGGCTGTCATGATCCTCAGAATCGACGACGTCGTAGCCTCCAAGTCGGGCGGAGGTGGAGGCGGTATGCCCGGCGGCATGGGCGAGATGGGTGGGGAGTTCTGATCCTCTCCCTGAGATCCAATATTATTTTTTTGAATCCCAGATCATCCTGGAATAGAAGCGTTCCGCTCTACCCAGGCCTCGGCATATCCGCGTGGCCGATGACCACGGAGAGAAGATCGCCGACGTCGGATATGCTGCCATCTCTAATTCCCATCGCGTTAACGAGTCGGGCCGGACCAAGCCTTGGCTGCCTCACCGATGTGGGCCCGCATCCGGAGACGATGAAGTAGCCAGATCGAAGTCCCTCCAATCGGCAGTCATAAACAATCTGGAAATTTGAACGGTTCAATCTTTCCGTGGGGATTTGCGATATCAATTCGGCTAAGCTGTGAAATGGCGAAGAAGGTCAAACTACATTCGGACAAGATTAATACTAGGCCGCCGATTATTTTCGTACACGAAGGAGGAGTTTAATGGTTTCTGAAAAGAAAGCCCTCTGGGTCGTATTCAGACCCGAAAAGCCGGAAAGCGTTGCTGCGATGCGAGAGAAGTTCTTGGTATCCTACCCGGCCTTCAGAGAGATGCCCGGCCTCTTCAGCAAAGTCTGGTGGTGCGATTCTGAGACGGGTGAGTGGGGGGCGATGTACATCTTCAACTCAGATGAGGAGCTTCAAGAATACGTTCAGTCTGACACGTGGAGGAATAAAGTTCCCGAAAAATACGGATACAAACCTGAGATCGTCGCCATTCTCGATCTAGGATGCATCCTGTACAAGAATGCCGTTATTGAGGGCGAAAATTCCTGGCTCACGGAACCGCAAGACGAGAGCTGATCGGCTCGTGCTGTCCTCCACAACCAGTCCATTCCGGTGATTCTGTTGCAGATGAAAGCCGTCGACCCCGAAAAGGTTTCCCTTGAAGAGATGATAAAACAGGCCACCGAGTTTCACGGCCACCTCGGCCCCTTCCTCGTCTTGGGGATCAGGATGGGACTATTCGCCCTCAAAGAGCTCAACTCCCCAGGGTACGAGGGGATAGAAGCTCTCGTGAAGACCGGAAATACACCGTCCCTGTCCTGCCTTTTGGACGGCGTCCAGATCTCCACGGGCTGCACCATGGGCAAGGGGAACATCGCCACAGAGCCTCTCGGCCTGGCAGAGGCGGACTTCTCTACCGACGAGAAAAAAGTGACTTTCAAGGTGAAAGACGAGATCCTCAATGAGATAAAAAGCTGGAGAGAAAGCTACTCTTCCCTGGAAGAGATCGCCTGGAGCATTTCAAAGAGGTCCGACGAGGAGCTCTTCGAGCGTTTGTGAGAGGAAAGACGCTATGAAGAGGGGAACCTTTGCAAACTCGACCAAACCTCTAATCCTTATGAGTGTTGCCTCGAGAGAGAAGATGTGACCTGCTCTGTAAGCGAAATCTCCGCAGAGCAGATCCGATGTTTCGTCGTTCAGTTCTGTGGTGCGAATCAAAGAGAACACGCAAAGCGCGCGAAAGCTTTCTGGATCAACAAGAGCAGATCCTCCCAAATCGCCCGTGGGCGGGTCCGGGCCGGTCGAGATGAAGCCAGCGGTTCTAGGAGGGAAGGCACGGGTTTCAGACCGCGTCCCGGACCGATCAATGGTCTTCGAGTCGATTTGTTCTTATCTCTGCTGGATCAGATTGCTCGTTCAGCGAACCACCTCGAAGGATGACTTCTGCTGAAAGGTTGGAGGATTATCTGACAGCGGTTTCAAAGATGGGGCGCGCGTCGGCTGGGTGGAGCAACCTCTCGCCAAACGAGAGGAATCGAAGCGCGCCTTTCGCCATGGCAGGTCACTTTTTTTTGTCTGAACACCTCCTTCTTTCGAGATCATTGTAATTTTTAGAGCAGCGGCAGGTACTTTTCGATCTCCCACTGGCTGACGTCGGTCCTGTACTCGTCCCACTCAACCTTCTTCGATGCGAGGAAGTTGGTGAAGATGTGGTCTCCGAGGGCCTCTCTCATGAGATCGCTCTTCTCGGTGAGCATCAGAGCCTCGATCAGGCTTCCGGGCAGCGAAGTGATCCCTGCCTTTCCCTTCTCAGCCTCGGTCATCTTGAAGATGTCCTGCTCGATCGGCTCGGGGAGTTCGTACTTGTTCTTGATGCCGTCCATCCCGGCAGCGAGCATGACAGAGAACGCGAGGTACGGGTTTGCTCCTGGGTCGGGGCTCCTGTACTCGACTCTTGTGGCGTTCTCCTTTCCGGGCTTGTACATCGGCATCCTGACAAGGGCTGACCTGTTCCTCCTCGCCCAGGATATGTAGACCGGAGCCTCGTATCCGGGGACGAGACGCTTGTAGGAGTTGACCCACTGGTTGGTGACCGCTGTCATCTCAGGAGCGTGCTTCAGAAGGCCTGCGATGTAGTGCTTGCCAAGATCGGAGAGGTTGTACTCGTCGTCGGCATCGAAGAATGCGTTCCTCTCGCCCTTGAAGAGCGACTGGTGGACGTGCATCCCGGTACCGTTCTCGCCGAAGATCGGCTTTGGCATGAAGGTTGCGTAGTAGCCGTGCTGCTGAGCGATCTCTTTCACGACGATCCTGTAGGTCATCATGATGTCGGCCATCTTCTGGGCCTCCTGGTAGCGAAGATCGATCTCGTGCTGGGAGGGTGCAACCTCATGGTGGCTGTACTCGACATCGATACCCATCGACTCCAAGGTCACAATCGTGTCGCGACGCAGGTTGCTTGCTGCGTCCATGGTGGTCATGGCATCGAAGTAGCCGCCCTTGTCGAGAACCTCGGTCCCCTTATCGTCCTTGAAGTAGAAGTACTCGAGCTCGGGGCCCACGTAGAGGTCGTAGCCCATCTCCTTCAGCTTGCCCAGGTTCTTCTTCAGGATGTACCTGGGGTCGCCCTCATAGGGGCTTCCGTTTGGCTGGAGGATGTCGCAGAACATCCTGCCCACGTTCTGGCCCACCTTCGCCCTCCAGGGAAGAATCTGGAAGGTGTCGGGGTCGGGCATGGCGACCATGTCGCTCTCTTCGATCCTCGCGAAGCCCTGGATCGAGGAGCCGTCAAAGCCCATGCCTTCCTCAAAAGCTCCTTCAAGCTCAGACGGTGAGATCGCAAAGCTTTTGGGAAGACCCAGAATGTCAGTAAACCACAATCGGACGAACTTGACTTGGCTCGCCTCGATCGCCTCAAACACCTTTTGTTTCTTATCCAAAGATCCCATGAATACAATTCTGGCTCAAAAATATTTATATCTGTTTAGGGCGTCTTCACAAAAGTTGTGAAGGGATCAGACTGTGTTGAATTATTTGAGACTGTCCTGTATGCACAAAAAAGGTAAATACATGCAATAGGAAAGGGAGATCCGCTATGGCAAAAGCGCCGGAGAGAGTCACAATCGCCCTTGACGCAGAGTCCGCAAAACTGTTTCGAGAGATGAGGGAAGATCTGGGGGTATCTCAGAGCGAACTGATGCGAGAGGCTTTGAAGTTCTACAGCAAGCACAAGGCTCTCTTCGACTCTGTCGACGAGGAGAAGATCTACGCCTATTCTGAGATGCTCTCCGTCGGCGAGCACATAATCCTCGACATCGACCACTGGATACTGTTTCTCAGCTTCATCGATACGCACCCTGACAAGGATAAGTTCTGGGAGATGCACCAGAGGGTATCGCAGGCTCATGCCGAGGAGTTCAAACACAAAAATCACAAGGCTGAAACGGTTCTCAGGAGGCTTGAGCTATGCAACCTCTTCAAGCTGAGCAAAACCTCCGAGACCGACTTCACCCTGCTCCTCGGACACGACATTCCAAAAAAGTTCGTCATGATGGAGCTTGAGGGTATCTTCTCCAAAATGGGGATCAAGGTGGACATAAAAGAAGACTTCTCAAAGCTGAGGATTAAAATCCTGCCTTGAAAGCCTCTTTTAAGTCGAACTGGTCATTGATGCGCCCGTCTTCCCGAACGGCCTTTTTCAGCAAGCTCCCTTTTCAGCGGCGATTCAGGAGTGACTCCACCGCCACCTCGATAGATCCCCTGGAGTTGTGACCAGGTGTCCAGCCGAGTTTCTCCATCGCCTCGATCGAAAGGAGCATCGTCTTCACGTCGCCCTTCCAGCCGCGACCCTCTATCCCGCCAGTGTAGCTGTACTTGACGTCCTCGAGGTTCATCTTCTCGACCACCACATCTGCGATTTCAGTCACGTCCACCGAGTCGACAGAGCCTATGTTGAAGACGTTGACCCGATCGCGGGAATGGGTCAAAGAGAATATCATCGCACCGACGCAGTCGTGGACCTCGAGATATGATTTCCTCTGCTTGCCAGAGCCGAGGATCTCCAGCTCTTTCGGGTTTTTCTCAAGCTTCTTTATGAAGTCGACCAGAACCCCGTGTGTCCCCCTCTCGCCGACGATGTTTGCGAACCTGTATATCCAGGATCTCATCTCGAAAGTGTGACAGTAAGCTGAGATCAGGGCCTCACAGGCGAGCTTCGATGCGCCGTACAGGGATATCGGCAAAAGCGGCCCGTAATCTTCGGGAGTCGGTACGATCCCAGCCTCGCCGTAGACGGTGGATGTGGACGTGAAGGCGATCTCCAACACCTCCTTTTTTCGCATCGATTCGAGGAGATTATAGGTTGCGATTACGTTCTGGTCGAGGTGGGTTCGGGTGTCTTCGGCCCCGATCTTGACGTCCGGGTTTGCGGCCAGGTGGAAGACCAGGTCTTTGCCCTCAAGAGCCGTCTCGACGGCGGCAGGGTCCAAAAGGTCCGCTTCGATCAGGTTGAAGTTCGGGTTTGAGATGTGATCTGCGATCAACTCCATCTTTCCGGAGCTGAAATTGTCAAGGACGGTGACTCTGTTCGACTCGAGTAGCCGGTCGACCAGGTGGCTTCCTATGAAGCCTGCGCCGCCCGTGACTAGGATGGATCTATTTTTCATCAACTCAGTTCGCCTCACTCCAGGATTTCGAGAAGTGGGATTTTATGGTGTCGCTCGATCAAATTAAGAAAATCACTCAGAACAGTCACACCACCGTTCTAGGCCGAGAAGGTGAGCGGCCCCGGCGATTGTGGTACCGTAGAAGACGACCCTGCTCGCGTGCTGTTCCGCTGACTCCAGAAGGCCGTCGATTGTGCCGTTAACGAGAGTCGTGCCCGTAATCAAAACGAGAGAGCATTTATCGAAGAGGAGATCGGGACAGGTTCCGTCCAGGACCTCGACCCCGAAACGGACCTCGCCAGCGCAGGCCAGGTCCGAGACCATAACCGTCTCCGGTCCCAGGACATCGACCAGGGACGATAGAAGAGCGGGCTGCATCCCAACGAGCCCCACGCTGTCTGCACCCAATTCCTTCACCCATCGGCCAAGTCCAGCGGCACAATCGCCAGGACCCCGATCTCTGCAATGGATCGTCCCCTCCACGAGCCCCAGGTTTCTGAGAACGGCGTTGATGGTGGAGACGAGAACGGCCCGCTCGAAAGTCTCCCTCAACGAAAGCTTGAGCACCTCTTCAAGAGTTCCGCTGAAGCTTCCGGCTGCAGACGTGAAAGCCTGGCCCAGGGACCCCCGATAGACCGCCTGCATCAGAACCTCTTTTCCCCTCAGAAGGGGAAAGTCGTCCATCTCAGGATTCCCGATCGCCTCAAAGGTGCTCAATGGGCGCATCGCCACAACCTGATCGTCAAGCTCGCCCCTCTTCATGCCATTTTCAGCGGACCATCGGTCCAGCTCGGCGACGAACCGCACTCTCACGAGTTCCAGCAGATCCAGTTTCACGATCTCTTCACTTTTCATCTTTCCACCTGGGATTCGAAAAAATTCAACGCTGAGGTCACGAGATCCTCTCTTCGCCGGAGTGGACGTAGAGGTTCGGTCTCTTGGCGAAGGCCGCAAAGGTCATCCCCAACCTCCGAGCAAGCTCGATTCCCGCGTTCAACGGAGCTGCCCTGCTGGCGAGGATCGGAACCTCTGCCCTTGCGGCCTTGTCCAAAGCTGAGGATCTGCTCACATCCTCGCAGAAGAAAGTGACCTTGCCGTCCTCCCGGAGTACTAAGGCTGAGTGGATGCCTCCGGTCCTCCTCCAGAGGAGGGCGCGCTCGTTGAGCAGGTCCACCGCTCTGAAGATCGCATCGGAACTCATCTTCAGGTCAGAGACGATCGGACGAACGTCTTTTTGGAACTTTCGGCCCCTGCACTCACAGATCAGAGCTTTGCCCTCCGTCCTGACTGAGACGAGATCATCAAAGCCGTCGATCAGCCCCTCGCAGACGAGATGCCCGACAGCCAGCTCTTCGAGCTGCGACGGGAGGCAGAATAGATCCAAAACGGTGATTCCATCGAGGATTACTGCGATCCTCTCCTCGATGGCAACGTCCACCTTCAGACTCCGCCTCTCGATGCTCGAGATCTCGATGCACCTTGCCGTCTGAAAAGCGGCGGCCGAATCGAGCTGCTCCGACCTCCAGAACTCCTCCGACCTCCCGATACGTTCCGCGTGCCAGTCTTCTCTCATCGTTCACACCTCGCTGATATAATGGCTTTTCAAGCCCGCCGTCTCACTTCAGCTCTTTCACCCGGTCGAAGATCTGTTTCAGGGTGCCCTCGTTGCTCTCGGTGAAAGAGAAGGGGGAGGAGGCAAAGGGCCTGAAGTAGACGGGAACGTCGTCGAGCCTGTAGAAGGTCCCGTCGCACTCCATGGCGTCGATCACACCAGGAAGCACCACATCAGAGACGAGAGTTGTCGGGCATGGGGCTATGTCGATAGAGATCGTCGGGATCTCAGCAAGACGCTCCGCGCACTGGGCCGGAAGGTGGGATGCGAGGTCCGCGGAGACGACCAATGCCGCGTCGACGTCCTTCTCACGTAAGAGGTCCACGGCCGTGAACTCGCCCGGGTTGTACCTTGGATAGCCTCTTGCGAAATCGAGGCCGAAGGGGTAGCCGTAAAGGTATGATGCAATCTGGTTGAATCCGGCGACGTTGCAGTGTCCCCTCAGGGCCCCAATGACGAACTTGGTGTGGGAGTTCAGCTCTTTAACGAGGTTGAAGGCAAGCTCCGTGTTCCTGTGCTTTCCGTAGGAGGAGGCGATCCCGAGGCCGACGTAAATCGTCCCGAAGTTGCAGTCCTTCATCATCTCCAGCATCTCCTCCATGATCGGAATTGGGACCCCTGTTATCTCTTCTACGGAAAGGTTAGGTCTCCGCCCGTGAAGGAGGGTGAGAAGTGCCGAGAGCAGCTCGTAATCGGTGTTGGGCTTGAGCTGGACGTGAAGGTCGGAGTTTTTGGCCGTCGTCGACCTTCGGGGGTCGACGGTGATCACGGTCCGATCGAACCTCCCCCTCCGGGTCCAGTGGCCCCGCGGATAGATGGCGTAGCGGGACATGTGCCTGGGCATCGACTCAAGTGGGTTGGACCCCCAGTAGACAGCGAGGTCACACCTGATCTTGCTCTGTCCAGCCGTTGCCCCGACCCTTCCTGCCTCCTGGATCCCCATGGCCGTGGGGCCGTGGCAGACAGTGGAGTTGGAGTCGACGGCGGCACCCAAATGCTCGCCCAGATGGAGGCCCACTTCCATCGCCTCGCAGGAGGTCTCGCTCCCCATGAAGAGGAGGGGGCGCTTCGATTCGGCCAAAATCTCGGCAGCCCTCTGGATCGCCGCATCCCATGAGACGGCCCTCTGCTCGCCGTCCACGGTCATCATTGGCTCTCGAATCCTGTGGGCGCTCACGAGCTCCTGGAACTTCGCGTTTCCCATCTTGCAGGCGTTCTTAACAGTCAGGCGCTCGCCATCCAGCTCGACCTGGACGTCGTCGCAGGAGGCCCCGCAGACGGGACAGATGACGTTCTTGAAAGCCATTTTCAACCCCTCCTCAGCACGGATCTTGCAATCTCTTCTGCGCTCAAAACCTCTTCCTCGGAGGGCTCAATCAGGACGGGGCCTCCCTTGTAGAGTGGCGAGCCCGTCGAGAAGGTCTCGGGATCGACGACGGCGTTCGCCCAGATTGCTCTCGGCATGAAGACCTGGCCCGGCAGGACCGAGAGGTCCACTTTCGCAAAGACCGTCACAGCTCGCTTTTCGTCCTTCGTTATGACTCTGACCTTCTCAGGAGATCCGATGGTCTCAAGGTCGCTCGGGCTTACGGTGCAGACTGCACACTCCATCTTGTACTCCTCGGTGAGCTTGTCGCCACCTTTGGCGAGCCTGCCTTCGTTTATGGTGCTCCCGCTGTTCAAAAGGACCTCGAGCCTCATCTCATCGCCTCCGCCTGGTACTCGGTAACATAGAGGACGCCCTTCGGGTTCTTGCTTACGGCGTAATCTCCGAAGAACTTGACGAACTCGCCCTCGAGCTTTTTCTCACCCATGGCGGGGTCTCGCTCAGGGCCCACCTCAATGAAGCCCGGGGTGAACTGGTGGATTCTTCCAAAAACCGCGATCATGCCGCCCACCATCTCGGCTCCGACGCCGCGGACGGCGTCTCCCTTCACCAGGATCAGGCCGCCACTCTGGCGAATGCCGCAGAAGTTCTCGACCGACCCCTCGACCAGGATCTCGCCTCCGCTAATGCCTCCGCCAAGTTGGCTTCTCGCGTTCCCACGGACCAGGATCTTTCCGCCGGACATCCCGCGCCAGCTCCCACGGTAAGCGGAGCCTGCGTGATCTCCGACACTTCCCTCGACCTCGAGGAGCCCTCCACTCATGTTCATCCCAGCCCAGGACCCGGCGTCCCCTCTCAACAGGATCTCGCCTCCAGCCATCTCGGATCCAAGGTGCATCCCGCTAGAGCCCCGGATCTCGATTCTGCCTCCGGTCATCTTCTGGCCTATCCTCTTGACTCTTGAGACATCCCCATCGATCAGAATCTGGACGGTTCCGCCTTCTTTCTCCGGCCCCTCCTCGTCCCAGGCCTCGACCTCGAAGAACTCGGATAGCAGGAATTCTCTCGGCCCCTGCCAGACTGCGAGAGCCCCAATTTCTGCTTCCGACTTTTCGGCGAAGGAATCGGGAGATATCAATTCTGCCTCGACCATGATGGCGATCTCACCTTTGGGGGTGAGCTTGACTTTCCGGACCATCCTCATCACCTCCCCTCCTGGGCCTCGGCGGGCCCGTTAACGACGATCGGCTCCGGGTTTCTGAGGTACTTGTCGGGGACCGGGTAGTTTGCTAGGCCGATGGTGTAGTACTTGAACCACTCCTTGACGTCGGCCATCATGTCCCGCGCAAGGCCCTCGTCGACCTTTGGCTCGCAGTAGTACCTCCTCGCCTCGGGGACGGCGACGACCTCGCCCTGTCTGACGACGACCTGCCCGTCCTTTATCGTGTACTCGGCCTTTCCAAAAGCCCCGATGATCATCTCGTGATCTGCGGGGTTTAGCCTCTCAGGGTCGATGTCGTAGACGGTGACGTCTCCGTCGGCCCCGGTTCCAAGGTGGCCCTTCCTGTGGGCCATCCCGATCGTCCTCGCAGTGTTCGCCCTGGTCAGTATCGCAATCTCGAAAAGGCTCATCTCCCTCTCGATCCCGCCGAGGCTCGACCGATCGTACCCCCACTTATGGCACTCAGCGGCTGTGTCGTCTCTCGCCCGCCGTGACATCAGCCAGGCTATGACCTGGGGGTACTGGGTGAAGATCCCACCATTGGGATGGTCTGTGGTCATGATAGTCTTCCAGGGGTCGTCCACCAAAAGGAGCATCTCAAGGCCGATCGCCCATTGGACTGCGCTTATGGGATTTCCTTTCAGATAGGTGAAAGGTATCACCCCAGATCCGCACTCCAGCTCGACGTCGGTATTCGACCACTTCTGACCCCCGATCCCGGCGAGAACGTAAAGATCGTGGATCGACGGCCCGTCCCCGGTCATGCAGGTGGCAGGCCCGAAGGGTACGGCCCCGTTGTCGATCACCACGTGGTCGGCCTTGTTGACGTATTTAGCGAGGCCATCAGCACCGGACTCAAAGTCCCTCCAGCTCGTGCCGCCGAAGGCGCTGAACTGGGCGTGGGCGAGGTAGACGCTCTGGGCCCGACGCGGATCGATCTCAGTCTTGGCCCACTCGACATCGATCTTCGGATCGGGGCTGACGTCCGCCGGGACGGCGAGCGAATCTTTCGTGATCTCCCAGTTTCCAGGGTGGCCCAGGTTGTTTGCGTGAAGGTGAAGGGAGATTGGCATCCCCAACATCTCGTTCACATCGGCAAGGCCGTGGATCACCTCTCTTGACGTAACGTCGAAGTGGATGTTCGGCTCGTCGAGGGTGCGGACGTTCTTTCCCCAGCCCCAGTTCTCGACACCGGCCGGGTTTACGCACTTGATCCCGTAAGCCTTGTGGGTCTTCATCATCCAGGCGACGTAGGCTGCCGCCTTCTCGATCTCGCCCTCGTGGAGGAAG
>DUKF01000098.1:0-10640 GCA_013329455.1 Methanotrichaceae archaeon
GATGTCCTCGTCTGCGACCCGCCAGCCCATGTGCGGCTTTCTTCCCATTAAAATCGTGTCGAAGACGGTCGTGGAGAGAACGCCCGTTGCGGACTGGGGCACGTACCCTATGTACCGAGCCACTTCACGCCTGCTCATGGACTCAACGTCGTTTCTGCCCAGTAATATGGTCCCCTCAGGCTTGAGGATCCCACAAATGCATTTGATCAGGGTGGTCTTTCCACATCCGTTGGGGCCCACCAGGCTCAGCACCTCTGAGTCGCCGACGGCTATGTCCAAGCCATTCAAGATCTTGTTGCCGCCATAGCTGAAACTGAGACCCTCTATTGTGATCTTCAACAATGCTCGCCCCTCACTCCGGGAATCTGACCCCGCGTTCCCGGGCCCTCAGTGGCGATAGCAACAGGGAAGTT
Source organism: Methanotrichaceae archaeon (assembly GCA_013329455.1). Taxonomy (GTDB): domain Archaea; phylum Halobacteriota; class Methanosarcinia; order Methanotrichales; family Methanotrichaceae; genus Methanocrinis; species Methanocrinis sp9297u. Next base: position 414 of record DUKF01000098.1, read on the forward strand.
GAGGTGAACGAATCGCCAAGGGGTTTTCGGGAAAGGGTGCCGGAAGTCACATCTCTGATCACTGCCTCTGGTGTATGAACTTGTCGGCTTAATACACACATTTTTTATGTCATAGTTTTTGTATCCTGTTACTGGAAGTCGCGCTCGACCAGCTGAAGTTGCAGTTGACTGGCGATACAGAGAAGGGAAGTAAAGGGCGAATGAGACTAATGCCATGAGCTGCAAGGGCATCGGTCGATCCGAGGGCCCCCAACCCCAACACTCGGACGAGAGAAAGAGCGGGGTAACGGAGGAGAGATAAAGCTCATTCGAGAGCTTTCAGGGAGCGATTGGAGGAAGGTCAAGTCGTCGCCAATTTGCCCTCGCGTTAGTTAAATCTTGGTCGTCCAAACAGCGAGGCCTCTTTTCAGTATGCAGTATCCGAGTATCATGGCCAGCCCCGCGCAGAAGGCCAGAACCCCCATGACCAGCAGTCCGAAGGTCAGGCTTACATCCAGCCCCGCGGCTCTGGCGATGTTTGGGGATACTATCAGGGCGATGCCCGTAAGCAGGAGAAATAGGCCGCTCAATAGGCGCCTCTCGAGCCTGGCGTCTGGGGGCTCGTCATTGGAGACGCCCTTCTCCAGCAGGTACATTCGTCTCTTGTGATCCAAATAGTACACAAACGCCAAAAGAGCCAACCCTTCCGTCACCAGCATGACCAATGCTAAGTCTGTCACGTTTCCATCGCCCCAGTGGTTTATTTGTTCGCATCGAAGTAGATATTTTTTTCGCATTAACGATCAATTTTGTTATGTTCAGAGTTTGATTTCTCATAATTATTTTATTTAATAATACTATATTCTATAAGATCGAAATAGTTATTAACAAATTAGACATTAGTCTGATAATAGAGGTATTTCATGTTGAAAAAATATGCGACAAATATCCTTTGCATCGCCATGCTGTTGCTGCTTGTGCCGATGCCGGCGGCAGTGGCGGAGGACGTTCGATTGGTGATGCCCTTCTCCCCAGGCGACAGGCTCGATCCCGCCTTCGGCTACGTTGGATGGTACATGAGGCAAGCCGGGATCTACGAGACCCTCTTCAGCTACGATGAGGAGATGAAACTCGTTCCAGAACTTGCCACCGAATACGAGCTGGAAAGCGATACCGAGTGGATCATACATCTCAGAGAAGGCGTCAAGTTCCACGACGGCGCGCCTTTCAACGCCGATGCGGTGATGTACCGGGGCAAGATCCTGGAAATGGGAGAGACGAATGAAATTTTCAGTTATCCTAAGCATCCCTACGCTGAGCTGCTGATCGCCCCCAAGCTGCAAGAAGATCGTAGCCTTCAGGATGCTGAGATGAACGGTCAGAACGGTGATCTTCCTGGTTGCGTCTTTTATCCGCGATGCCCCTTCGCTGAAGATGTCTGTATTGAGAAGACGCCTGAAATGATCGAGATGAACAGAGATCACCAGGTTCTCTGCCACCTTGTCTGAATCTAAAAAATGACGTTAATCGCAGTCCGAAGGGTCATCGGGTCTTCAGCACCAATCTTCCTTCAGACCGCCTTCGTCAGATCCTTTCGGCCGTCCGCCCGAGGACGCCATCAGATCGGCACGGACGGATATGGCCCGATCAGAAGGCTGGGTCCCTCGCCCGTCTCCCTGGAATTGAAGCTGACCCTGTAGTCGGTGTCTCCAACCGCCATCAGGAGGAAAGATATCCTGCCATCTTCGGCCGCCTTGAGATGTGCCGAGACGTCGAAGGCAAAGACCTCATCCCCACCGAAGTTCATCCCGAGCTGGCCGAAGTCGAAGTCGTCGTCGTTTGACATCATAAAGATCGTCGACAGCATGTTCAATGCCAGGGCCGTTGCACTCGAGTCTTCAGACCATTCTGACGTCACCGGCATGAGGAATATTCCGACCATCTCGTCGCCGCCCTTCTCCATTGACTCCGCCTTCAAGACGAGAACTCCGACATCGTCATCACTCATCTTTAGATCTGATATATCGAACTGGACCATCACCATCCCAGGAAATTCGTCATCCCCGTACAGATCATCCATCAGGTATTCGCAGACCAGGTGATCGTCGTTGTAGACCTTCTCCTTCTCCATGTCCGCATAGACGTCCTCGACGGCGAGCACGACTGTCATCGAGCTGGCGGGCATAGGCGTATCGGGCATGATGACGATCAGTTCCTCCTCCGGCAAAAGCTCGGAGGGGGTCGTCTCGTTCGACGAGTCGGTGACGCCGGAAAGAGGCGCTTCATCGATGGCACCGGTATCGTTGACATCACCCTTCTCTGTGACATTATCGTCAGCGACGACCATCACACTTGCAGTATCGCTCGCCGTTACGGTATCGTTATCTTCCTCACCAAGATCACTCAGCACGACCGGCTCTGCAAGATTGCCCTCCTGGGCCAACGCCAAAGAGGCGGCCATGCAGACCGAAAGGACGATCATTAGACGGAATAAAGCTCTGTTGAACATATCGACCTCATCTCCCTAAATCAGAATTATCTAAGCTTCGCATGAATATATCCCTTTCCATAGATAAAAGATGAAAATAGTGATATGTCTCTAAACCGATAAATCGAAACCATAACCCACCACTACTTCTGGAAACCGGGAAAAGGCCTTTTTCGATTCAAAGTCCCCCATAGTAGAAGTTCTTCCAACTTTCTTGAGATTAGATTGTCCGGATTTTCCGGTGCAGAGCTATTAAAACAAGTAAACTTAAATAAGAGCAACTGAGTTTAATCAATTGTACTTACTATAAGCAAAAAAATCCTTGTTTAAACGGTGTGAGCCATATGGAGGTATTTGAGATATCGAAGTACAAATTAATACAAATTATGGGTCTTCATTTTAACCTCGTATCTTCTGATGAATTTCATTAATGCCCCTTAAAATGCATTTTTAACTCTCAAATAGCTCTATATATATCTCTTGATTATTCATGGTGCGGGAGGTGGCAGATAAGTTTGACAAATCGCTATCTACGTAAAAGGCGGCATCGGCAAGTCCACGACCACTCAGAACCTGACAGCAACCCTATCGATGATGGGCAAGAAAATAATGCAGATCGGATGCGATCCGAAGGCCGGTTCCGCCAAGATGCTGAATCAGCGGAGGAAGGCAGCCCACGGGTGCTGGACACCCTCCGAAAGGGGGGAGAAGTGACACTGGGAGACTTGCCTCCAGATCCGGCGGAAGTGCTCAGCCGCCATAGTCTTCTGAGACGAACGTCGAGGCTTGATACGAAAAAATCTTCATTTAACATCAACCTTTGACGGCCATCTTAGTAAAATAAGTTATCACTAATTTAAGATAAGATGGCAAACTTGTTCCTAATTTTAAGTTTTATTCAGATTTAGAAAGGAATATATAGCAAAAAATGTCATGTACGTCGCAGATAATAGCAGGAAATTCGGAGAAGGGATGAATATGAGAGGTGTAGGGACGAATATGAAAATCGGGATGGCGCTCCTGGTGATGCTGGTGATCTCGGGCCCATCCTGGGCAGCCGACAACCCGGAAGGGTACTACCTGAAGAATGAACAGAAGCTGGAGCAGGACGTGGAGGGGGAAGGCTACGTCATGGTTTATCAGAAGGTGAACACTGAAACCCTCCAGCTCAAAAACTACATGCATGGAAGCGGGAGCATGGACTCGGCGACCCTGATAAACTCGAATCAGAGTTCTATAAGCGGATACGTTCAAGATAAGTACACACATGTTTATGGACCATACACGAGCGTACACGCGGGGAACATATCATTCGTGGAACAGAACGAGATGACTTACTCCCCTGTGGCGATGGCCTATGGGACAGGGTACTACGCCGAAAACCCGATAGTCTACAACTCCAAGCTGAAGGAAAAGACAGAAGGCAAGAGCTACCAGGAAGGGGTCTCGATGCACCACCAGATCGAGTACGCGTCGGCCTTCGTGAAGGACATCGGCGTTGACCTCCAGTGCAAGGAGCCCTGGCCGCCTAAGGGTGACTACAGCCCGTCCCCCAAAAAGGGGCTCGGCCTCACAAAAATGAAGATCGAGGAGGAAATAACAGAGGGGTCGATACACGTCGGCCAGCTTGTTACAGATCCCAATCCCAGCGCAAAACATAGAGACGGAGAACACGGATGGAAGGATCCCCTCATCGAGATCGACGAGAACTACGTGGGCAGCTTCAAGATCACCAAGAACATGGAAGTCTGCGTCAGCAAGTCTGGATCTAAGGTGAAACCCGACTGGCTCTCCTGCTGCATAGGCGGCTATGGCGAGATGCCTGACGACGATAAGATGTGGGGCGAAGAGGAAATCTTCGACTGCACCTGCCGCGAAAAAGCCTGGGGCGACTCCTGGAACGACACCTCCAAGGAGCAGCCGCTGTACAAGTAAGGAATAAGGAATATCACGATGGTATTTGAGAGGAGCTTGCCGCTTTTTGGCCAGCGCCACTCCCTCCAACTTATTTTAATTCAAAAGCTCAGTTGGCCGGCAGAAATCCGATCTCCTCTACGATGGACTGACCCTCGTCGCCCAGGATGAAATTTATGAAGGCCTGTTCACCCTCGTCAGGCTCGTTCCAGGTCATAACGTAAAGGGGACGGGTGAGGGGATAGGTTTCTCTCCTTATGCTCTCGGTGGTGGGAAAGACCCCCTCGTAAGCAACAGCGTTCAGGTTTCCGTCCTGGACGTAGTTGAAGCCGAGATAGCCGATCGCCTTATCACTCTTGGTTATGGCGGTCTTCATCTCGGCGTTGTTCTGGGTGTAGGTGTCGGCACCAAGAGTCTCTGTTTTCAGGTCGCCTATCACCATCTCGTTAAAGAGATCGCCAGTTCCAGAGCCCACCATCCTCGCCACGGCGTAGATATCCTTGTCAGGACCTCCAAGCTCCTTCCAGCTTGTCACGTTCCCGTTGTATATCGACCGAACCTGGCCCCGTGTGAGTTTCGTGACGCCCGAGTCGTATATCGATTTGCTGACGGCGATGCATATCGCGTCGTAGCCTATCAGGTACTCGGAGAAGTTGTCGCCGTAAAGCTCGATCTCATTGGCCCTGACCTCCCGGGAAGACATCCCGATATCGGAAAAACCGCTGGCCACGTTCTTTATCCCCACCCCAGATCCGCCGACACCGCTGACGGTCACTATCACGTTCTTCTGGAGCATGTTGAACTCCTCGGCGCAGATCTCCACCAGGGGCATAACCGTCGTCGACCCGGTGATGGTCACGGTGTCCAGGCCGTCCGAAGCCCCGCAAGTCCCCGCCAGGGCGAAAAGTCCCACAATTGAGCAGATCAGCATCAAAGAGGGTAATTTGGTCATCAGATCACTCCTCGCAGTAAAACTACTCGTACTATATGATATTTGTTATGAGAGTAGCTTGTTATGAGAGTGACCTGAAAATGTCCGTCGATGGTCGATGGGCCTGCTGGATGAATACGGGCCAGTAGGCTTCTATTTGGCGATGGGAACTTGAGGTTGAAGGCCGATCTTTGCGAAAAGGGTTTTGCGACCTTGAGAGATCACTTCATCCGGCCGTAGAGGGTCGTCCTCTGGACCGGAACCCTCCCGCACCTCTCGATCAGATCCCTGAACTGGTCTGGAGTCATGCACTCGGCCTCGACGGCTCCTGCAGTTCGCGATATGTTCTCCTCCATCAAAGTTCCGCCAAGATCGTTCACACCCCAGAGGGTAGTCCGCCCGGCAAGGTCCCGTCCCAGCTTGACCCAGCTCGCCTGGATGTTGGTTATCAGGGGATGGAGGGCGACCCTGGCGAGGGCGTGCATCTTCAGGTTCTCAAGGTGGCCCATCCTCTGAGACCAGGGGCCAAGATCGTTGTTCTCCGACATGAAGGGCAGTAGGACGAACTCTGTGAACCCGCCGGTCTCAGCCTGGATCTCGCGAAGAAGCTCGAGGTGACTGATCCGATCCACCAGGCTCTCGATGTGGCCGTAGAGCATAGTGGATGTGGTGGGAACCCCCAGACTATGGGCTGTTGTGATCACATCTCGCCATTCAGACGTCGTCAGTTTGGAGGGACAGATCTCCTTTCTCACCCGGTCCACCAGAATTTCGGCCGCGGTTCCCGGCATCGATCCAAGGCCAGCCCGTTTCAGCTCCTTTATCGAGTCCGCAGGGGTGATGCCAGAGTTTTGTGACATGTAAAAGACCTCCATGGGAGAGTAAGCGTGAAGGTGCATCCTCGGATAGTTTTCTTTGACCGTCTCCAGGATCCGGCAGTAGTCCTCCAGGACCAAGCCTGGGGCAAGGCCCCCCTGTATACAGATCTCGGTGGCTTTGAACCTCTCTGCAGCCGCCACTCGATCCAGGATCTCCTCTTCAGATAAAAGATAGCCGTCGGTGCGCCTGAAAGCACAGAACCTGCAGTTTCCCACACATCGGTTGGTGAAGTTGACGTTCCTGTTGACGACGAAGGAGACCTCATCCCCGCAACACTCTTCACGGAGGAGGTTGGCGAGCCGGAAGAGCCTGACCGGCTCGTTCCAGAGGGTGATGAGGGACGTTCGATCCATCCCGTCCTCCTGAGGAAGGACGTCGTCCTCGAACGCTACCGTTTCCCGTTCCCGTGACGAGATCATCAACTACCACCGCTCGATAGGCAGTTCTCTATCCCCTCTTTCATGATCCTGCGCTCCTTTGGAAGCTGCGACACGAGTTCGCCTCTTGAATATAAACCACACCCAAGAACCTCTCCCTGGTAAGATACCACCACATAACCGTCCTCAAGCTCCGCCTCCAAGCTCTGCCGTTCCCCGGCTATGAACTTTTCAGCCTGATCCGGGCCGAGGTCTACGGCGTTCTTGGTGGCGACGTGGCCGAATAGCTGGAGGGCGTAGGTGGTGGGCTTCCAGACCCTGCCCCGGACCGACATGAAACGAAGGCCCACCGACTCGCACCTCAGGTCCGGGATCTCGGGAAGACTGAAGATCCAGACGTTCCGACCCTTCCTGTAGAAGCTCGCGCCTTCGAAGATCGAGAGGGGAATCCCAAACCTGGATTCCCACATCTCTACCACTTCGGCCCAGTCCAGCGGCTGGAAGGGCGACCTATTCTTTAATGAGCTTTGCGACAAAGAATCCTCCGGTATCGTTCTGGTGAGGGTAGTACCTCGCGCATTTCTCCATCTCGTCTCCGAAAAGGGATCCGTTCCACTCCACCAGGCCAGGGCAGCTTTCTAGACCCTTGACCAAGACCTTCTCCAGCCTAACCCGGCGGACTTGGTCCAAGGCCCAGGAGACGACGGCCTCGTTCTCTTCGGGGGCGAAGGTGCATGTGGAGTAGACCACCGTGCCACCGGGCTTTGCTAGCTCCATCGCCCTTTTGAGAAGGGGGCGCTGAAGACGCTGAAGGCCAAGGGAACGCTTCAGACTCCACCGGCCCAGGACCGACAGGTCTTTTCTCGCCATCCCCTGGCCTGTGCAAGGGGCGTCGACGAGAACCCTGTCAAACTTTTGGGATGGAAAACGGCGGCCGTCGTACCTCGTCACCACGACGTTGATTGCCCCTGCCCTCTCGCAGTTGGACCTGAGGGAGGCGACCCTGGTGTTGGCAGGATCGTTTGCCACCAGAAGTCCCCGGTTCTCCATCATCGAGGCGATCTGGGTGGTCTTGCTCCCTGGAGCTGCGCACATGTCCAAGACCCTCTCTTCTGGTTTCGGGTCCAGGACGATGGGAGAGACCATCGATATCTCCTCTTGGACGTGGATGTGGCCCATCAGGTTCTCGATGAGGTTTCCCGGCTTTTCCAACTCAAGCTTGAGGCCGAGGTCGTACCAGGAAAAGGGTCGGCAAGGCACCTTCGCTGCCGTCAGGCGGAAGATGAGCCGATCCCGATCAGTCTTGAGGGTGTTGATTCTAGCGGTTACGGGAAGGGACCGACTCATCGCCTCCAGGAAACTTCCGAACTCCGGTACGATATCTCTGTACCTCTCCAGACCGTCCATGCGGCCGGAATTTTGCGGTTATAGGATATATTCCCAACCATTCGACCTTCTCGACCCCCTGAGCACAAAGAATTAATAGTCGGAATGATTTGTGGACAATGCGGCAAACTGTTTTACAGTTTTTCGCTAAGGACGGTGAAGTGTTTGTACGGTAATGATAGAGGTTCTTTCCGCGGTGACAGTTTCGCGCCCTCTGCGCCTGTTGAGACTGGGAAGGAGTATGATATAGAGATAGAGGACGTCGCAAAGAAGGGCGACGGAATTGCAAGGATCGAGGGTTTCGTGATATTCGTCCCGGACACCAAAGTTGGTGACCAGGTGACGGTCGTTATCGACAGAGTTATGCAGAGGTTTGCTATCGGCCATAAGGCCTGAACCTCCAGATTATTCTCCATTTTGATAAGGACGGTGAAGTTTTTGTACAGAAGTGGTAGTAGGTCATTCGAAGACAACGATTTTGATAGCTCAGCTCCTGTCGAGGTCGGAAAAGAGTACGAAGTCGAGATTGAAGACATCGCAAAACAGGGCGACGGGATCGCCAGGGTCGAGGGCTTCGTGATATTCGTCCCCGAGACGAAGGTCGGCGACCAAGTGACGATCATCATCGACAAAGTTATGCGAAGGTTCGCCATGGGCCACAAGGCCTGAAGGCGAAAACGGCGGATCGTATCATCAAAAATAGTTCAGCCCAAAAGGGCTGAAAACCCCTTTATTTTCCGGATTTAAGAGACGGGCACATCGCATCGAAGACGTCCGTTTCAGGCGTATCTTTTCAAAACCAATTCCAGGTCTGCCAGGAAAAGGTCGACGTTCTCAGAGGTCGTGTGAGGCATCAAGATCAGCCTGAGAGCCTGCGGGCTCCGGGTCGTCGAAACCCTCCAGCAGCACTCGAGGAGATCTGCCCTGACCTCCTCGGGATGATCCATCTTTAGGGTGACGACGTTCATCACCGGCTCGATGACGGGCTCGATGCCGATCTTCCTCACCCCAGCCACCATCTGCCTGGATAAGTCCATGCACCGATCGACGACCTTCGTAAATCCCTCTTTTCCGAGGAAGTTCATAACCGCCCAGATGGCGGCAGCAGACGCGCCGCTTCTCGTCCCCGTCAAGGCCTTGGGCCTTGCCATGGTGAGGTAGGGAGCATAGGCGGCCAGACGTTCCAGGTCCTCGGGATGCCTGAAGAGAAGGCCTCCGCCCGGGATCGTTGCCATCCCCATCTTGTGAGGGTCGATGGTGATGGAGGTGACGCCCTCGGTCCTGAAATCCCATTTCCAGTCTCCCTTCAAAAAGGGGAGGACGAAGCCTCCGAAGGCGGCGTCGACGTGAAGGTGTATCCCGGAATCGAGGGCGAGCTTGCCCAGCCGATCGATGGGATCGACCTGGCCAAACTCCGTCGTCCCTGCGATCCCCACGAGAGATACGGTCTTCTCATCGATGAGGTCCTCGACAGAGTCTAAGTCCACTTTCAGGTCCTCGTCGAGATCCGCCTTCCTGATCTCGAGACGGAGGAGATCGCCTATCTTGTCGAAGGAGAAGTGGGCAGACTTCGGGACGACGATATTTCCGTCCCTGAAGTTGTGAGCGTTTCTCGCGGCCCGGATCGCCTGGATGTTCGACTCGGTCCCCCCCGTCGAGAGGTAGCCAACGGCATTGGGATAGCCCAAAATCTCGGCCATCATCCTTACAACCTGCTGCTCCAGCTCGAAAGATCCGGGAAATAGGCCCGGATCGCCGAGGTTAGTCTCCTGGAACTTTCGGTGCGCCTTCAGGGCTATCGGGTGGGGCAGGGTGCACATCGAAGAGAGGATCCGATCGTAGCTCAGATCCTTCGACCTCATCTTTTGAAGGCCCCTCATAACCTCTTCTTCGGATAGGCCCAGATCTCTCAAATCTCAAACCTCTGTCGCCTTATTTTGGCACTCGTCTCGAACGCTGACCTTATAGATCGCACTTCTCGCTCCTGAGCCCTCAAAGATCATTCCTCTCTGAGCGCCCTCAGCATGATGATCTTCTCGGCTCTGGCCACCGTCTCCCTGACTGTTGCAACGGCATCGATGTTGGCTGAGATGCTGGTGATCCCGATCTCGACGAGCCTCTTTGCCATCTCGGGGTAAGACCCCGCCTGGCCGCAGATCGAGGTTGTGACGCCGGCCTTGTTGCACCGCTCGACGACATACTCGATCAGCGTCATAACCGCCGGATGAAGCTCGGAATAGAGGTCGGCTACGTTCTCGTTGTTCCTGTCGACG
>DUKF01000098.1:10656-10867 GCA_013329455.1 Methanotrichaceae archaeon
CTGGGTCAGATCGTTCGTCCCGAAGGAGATGAAATCGATGCCGGCATCGATGAAGTCCTCGATCGTGAGGGCGGCTCCTGGCGTCTCGACCATTATGCCGACGTCGGTATTTTTAAGGTCCAGACCCTCCTCGACCATGAGAGCCTTGGCCCGTTTGAACTCGCTGACGTGCTGGACGAGAGGCAGCATGATCCCGACGTTTGTAAGGCCC
>DUKF01000246.1 GCA_013329455.1 Methanotrichaceae archaeon
TTTCGCCTATATTTGACACAAAAAACCATATGATAACGAATTTTATATGCGCAATGACTCGCTTTTCTCAGCTCGATCATCCATACAGAATACGCAACAATCCTTAAGTCGTTTTCTTGACCATCCCAACCGCAGCAAGCTGCGGGGTATTCAATTCAAAATAATACGACTAACGAAATACAAGTTATATTTACAACCCATTCAGCGGTGATTTCTGACCAATTGAATCATGAAGATATTATTTTATTTAGAAAAATTGAAGATGAGAAGAGGGGATTTAGAACAATTACATATCAAATACCGTCCGATTTTTGGATTAAACATGATATCGAAGAATTTAAGTATTATCAATTTTATAGATACCGAAATAGTGAATTTTTCTTTTCAAGACATGTTATAATAGTCGAAAGTAAAACCGAAGCAGAGATAATCAAATCACTATTAGAGATGTTTAAAATCGATTTGAACGGTGCAGGTATAAGCATTATCGACTTAGACGGAGTTCGTAATATCAAGTATCCATATTATCTACTAAAATATTTGAATATACCTCATTTAATAATTGTAGATAAAGATTTTTTTATTCCTTATTATAGTGATGAATTAAAATTAAGTAGAGATACTTATGGATTTCCAAAATATAAGTATCAATTCAGTGATGAGTCATTTATAAAAGATTTAATTCCTAACGAAAGAGATCGTAATAAGTTACTGAGATTATTAAAAGAAAACCACAGTAAGGCAATGGATTTATTAGGAAAATATAATATAATTTGTTTCAACTATTCTACAGAAATTGATTTAATTTCTTCAGATACGGCAAGAAATGAATACTTTAGGATATTAGATATACCTGAATCAAAAAGAACCAAACAGGAGTTATTAATAGAACGTAGAAAGCAAATTAAAAAAATTGAACATATCTTAGAAGTATTAAAAAATACCCCACGGAGAAGCTTACCCAACCCATACAAAAGAATCATACGAGTATCAAAGGAGAAATTTAAGTTTAAGTATTAATTGTTATTTTTACATCTGGATGAATATTTACAACTCTCTAAAAGTAGAACCGTTTGCTAATTTTTGGATTGTTGTGAGCCCAAATCTTCAATCGCCAAAAATCCTCGCCAGGGGTGTAGTGAGAGCTGAAGCACATCGAGTCCGAATCGAGGATCACGCCCCCTCACCGATCAGCTCCTCCCGGACGAGCCCCCCGCACCTCTCCTGTCCCAGCGGCGGAGGAGTGCCCGCCGGACCTATTTCTCGCGCGCTTTTTCCATCCGTTCTCCCTCACCTCCCTCCAGCCCTCGGCACCAGGCACTTCGGCCCGTCGCCTATCAGGTCCTCCCGGGCGGCAATCCGAAGGCCCTCCCGGACGAGCCCCCAGTTTCTCCTGTCCCGGTAGTGGAGGAGCGCCCGCTGTATCTCCTTCTCGCGCCCCTTGGGGACGTGGACCGGCTTTCCGGAGAAGGGGTCCAGGCCAGTGTGGTACATGCAGGTGGAGACGGTCATCGGAGTCGGGGTGAAGTCCTGGACCTGCTCGGAGTAGAGTCGGTTATCCCTCATGTACTCGGCAAGCTCCACCATGTCCTCGACCTCGCAGCCCGGATGGCCGGACATGAAATAGGGGACGAGGTACTGCTCTTTTCCCTCATCCCGGCTGAGAGATTTGAACTTCCGTCTGAACTCCTCGAGAACAGCCCTTGAGGGCTTGTGCATCACTTCAAGGACCCGGTCGGAGACGTGCTCGGGCGCCACCTTCAGATGGCCCGATACGTGGTGGCGGCAGAGCTGGTCGAGGTACTCCTGTCCTGCTTGGGTTTGGTCTGCCAGGATCAGGTCGTGCCTGATCCCGGAGCTGACGAATACCCGCTTGACGCCGGGGATCTCCCGGATCCGGCGTAGGAGCTCGACCTGACGGCTGTGGTCTGCCGCGAGGCTCGGGCAGTCCGGACTGCAGAGCTTGTCGGCGCAGGCACCGCCGCCGCCGGTCTTCCAACGGCTGCACGCCATCGCGTACATGTTGGCGGTGGGGCCTCCCACGTCCTGGATGACTCCCGCAAAGCCGGGCATCTTGGTCAAACGTTCAGCCTCCCTCACCAGAGACTCGATGCTCCTGCTCTGGATGATCCTTCCCTGGTGGTGGGTGAGAGCGCAGAAAGAGCACGATCCGAAACACCCCCTGTGCGAGGTTATCGAGAACCGCACCGGCTCCAAGGCCGGTATCCCCTCCTTGTAAGACGGGTGAGCGGCCCTGGAATAGGGAAGCTCATAGACGTGGTCCAGCTCCTCGGTCGTCAGGGGGAGCGAGGGCGGGTTCTGGATGACGACGGTCTTGGGGTGGGGCTGGGCGACTCTTCTTCCCCTGAAGGGGTCCTGCTCTGCGTAGTGGATGCGGAAGGCCTCAGCGTACCTTCTCTTGTCCTTGGCCACCTCCCCGAAGGATGGGATTTCGGCGAACCCCCCGTGGTCGATGGCTTTCCACTGCCGAACCTCCATCTTGACAACGGTCCCCGGAACGTCCCTGATATCACCGACCTCGTCGCCCTCTTCCAAGCGGCGGGCTATCTCCAGAATCGGCCTCTCCCCCATCCCGAATACGACGAGGTCAGAAGGAGCGTCCGCCAGGATCGACTGGCGTACAGAATCCGACCAGAAGTCGTAATGGGCGAATCTCCGGAGGCTCGCCTCGATCCCACCGAGGATGAGAGGAACTTTGGGAAATAGGGCGTGAACCTTGTTCGCGTAGACGATGGCAGCCCTGTCCGGTCGGAGGATGCGGCCTCCAGGCGAGTAGACGTCCCGCCTTCGACGCTTCAGGTTCGGCGAATAGTTGTTCACCATCGAGTCGACGTTCCCCGAGGCAACTCCGAAAAAGAGCCGGGGCTCGCCGAGGGCACAAAAGTCCTCGTCTCGCCTCCAGTCGGGCTGGGCGATGATCCCGACGATGTGCCCCGCATCCTGGAGAACCCGGCCGATCAGGCCGACCCCGAATGAGGGGTGATCGATGTACCCGTCCCCCGAGACAAGGATCACGTCGAACCGGTCGACGCCCTCACGCTTGGCCTCATCCATCGACATGGGGAGAGGTGGCGAGCCCTTCACCCTCGCCTTTTGCTTCTTCCCCCTCCTACTCCGTCTCCTGCTCATCTACAACCTCTCTTCAAGGAATGGGAGATAAAGCCCACTTCTCTCGTCTAGACACCTTCGGGCTTCGAGCCCCAGAAACTCAAAAACCACCGCCTCGACGACCAGGTAAGTCGTTGCCCTCTCCCTTAGACAGCCCGTCAAGGCTCTGTCGCTGTGCCCCGCCGAGCCGTGGATGTGGACCATCGGCTCNNCGCCCGGATAGACCGTCGCCATGCCGAAGGTCTCCCATGCTCCTTCCAAATCCTCGACGAAAGGCGGCCCCGGCGGAATGGTCGGCTGATCTTTTGGCCCCGTGATGAGCCGACCCTCCCGCAGGGCTCCGAGAAAATGGATCATGCCGGTGGCGACACCCTTCTTTGCCACGAACCGCTGGATCGACCCGATCAGATCCTCGCCATCTTCCAGCCTGATCACAAAAACCCTGCCGAGCCTACCTTCCGAGTACTGCATGTAACTACCTATGAGAGAACGATCATAATAAAATGTTGATTAGGGCCGAAACGGGCATGATAGCCCGAGATCGACCGACACCGTCAATCGATCGACACTGTTATCTACTTGGAAGCTATTTTCAGCCGGTATGCCCCGGACTTATCCGGGACTGTTGAAAATCGATGTGGGGGTTTTCTACGAACCGAATTTCGTCAGCACTGTTGATATCTCTGTTTGGCGTCATCGCCTTGACCGCGATCGGCGCAGGCGCCATAGTGATAAACGAGGTGGAGCTTAATCCGCCCGGAAACGCCACCAAATGGGTCGAGCTTTACAACGACGGCGAAGAGGACGTCAATGTCGGCGGTTGGGCCGTAACCATCGTCAATCCACCCTGGAAGGGGCCGATAACGATCCCAGAGGGGACGGTAATTCCGGCAAAGGGCTACTACCTCGCCGAGGGCGCTCTTCAGTGGGGCCAGGACTACAACGGCACAGTGATCCTGGAAGATGCTGCAGGCATCAAGGTCGACGAGACCCATTTCATGAACGATGACAGCGACAGCGACTTCACCTACGGTCGCTACCCCAACGGTCTGGACACCGACCAGAAATCCGACTGGAAGCTCATGAAGGGCACTCCCAAGGCCGAAAACGCCCTCAGCCCGAGGGCTTGATTAAGAAAACATTGACATAAGATAATTGAGATTCGGCGGATGAACCTGGATCGTTCGCATAGAGAGCGATCTTCCAGTCCGATCCGCCATTTTTCGTCTTTTGGGATCTGGTTTTATCGAAGAATCCGCAAAATTCTTTGGTTGACCTCAACCGTCGTTCTGATCGATACGGTTATTTATTTGGAGGTCGCTTCAACAGACAGCCTCCGGCAGGCTACTGTCGGCCGGAGGAAATCTCGAATTGAGGTGGGGGATTTTGTCATGTATCAAATTTCGTGGAGACTGTTGATATCCTTGTTTGGCGTCTTGGCGATATCTGGTGCGGGTCTCGGCGCGATCGTGATCAACGAAGTGGAGCTCAACCCGCCCGGCGACGCCAACGATTGGGTGGAGCTTTACAACAACGGCATGGAAGAGGTCGATATCAGCGGATGGAGAGTCTGGATCGTCGACTCTGATCCCACCTGGACCGGATCGATACGAATATTTTCTGGGACTGCAGTCCAGCCCGGAGGATTTTACGTAACTGAAGGTGACCCCAACTGGCTCCACGATACAGGAATGGGGACGGTTATCTTGAAGATGAGAGACGGTACTGAAGTCGACAAGACTCACCTTTTAAGCGACCAGAGTGACAACTTCTTCACCTATTCCCGCCATCCCGATGGTGTCGACACCGACCAGAGGGCTGACTGGGTCTTCGGGAAGTGCACCAAAAACGCCAATAATTCTTAACCTGACGATCGATGGAGACGAAATAGAACGTATCCTTCTTAACTACGGGATCAATCACGACCGATCGGTCATCCCGTTTTCAAGCAACCGGACCAGAACCATGAACTCACCGAATCAGACGCCTGTCGACCGACCTTCCCGCGGGATCGAGATCGAAATCTCAAAGGACCTGACCCTCCTCGCTGGCAAAAACGGCTATCAGGGGTATCCCACCTCAAAAATCCAGAAAGGGCTCGTCATCTCCATGAAGGGAGAAAATCTGTGTGAGGAAGGAGTGGGTTTCGGAGTTCCCGTCCTCAAGTTTGGGGACGAGGCTGCATTTCCCGGAAGGTCCAGGTCGAAGATCTGGAAGGAGGGCGACCATACGGTGGTGGAGATCGACTACGACATCAACCTGGTGAGCAGGCTCGCGATTGGAAACAGATTGATCGATGGGGATCGGCCTTGCCGGGCCAAGGGCCGGATCGACCGTCTCCACAGAGATCATCCACCCCTGAGGCGGACCATCGACCTCGTCTCCGTCCTTTTCAGGCGGGCCCTCTCGATGGAGACGAGGCTCGTGGAGGCGGATTCGTATGGCAGAGCGAAGGTGGTCCACGCCATATCCCAAAACGGCAAGATCGACGTCCAAGTGAGATACATGCCGAAGGCGGAAGGCTGCACCGAGATGGCGATCATGAACGAGCAGGGGGCAAGCAGCTTTGACCGCTTCTGTAACTCCGAAGGGATGGACCTTTCGAGCGAAGAGATCGGCTCCTGGAAGAGAACTTCAGCGGAGTGGGCGGGGTTCATTGACGCCGAGCACGATCTGTTCTTCAAGCTCTGGAAGACTGAGGGCGCAGAGCTATTTTATGGACGGGAGACAAGGCCCGGCCGCCTCGCTTGGGCTGGCTTTGCCCACGTGATCTCCATGACTGATAGAAGAGATTTCGAGTACAAAATCGATCTTGGTGCACCACCATGACCTTCACCCTTCTGATTTATCCCTACTTCAAGCCCAGCCACAAGAACTCGAGCTTCCTTTTTCCCCCTCTGGGCCTCGGTTACATCGCCTCCAGCCTTCGGGAGGCCGGCCACGAGGTGGATATCCTGGACTGCACCTTTCTCGAAAAGGATGTGGCTCATAGCAGGGCCATCGCCTCGGGGGCCGATGTGGTGGGGATCTACTCCATGGCGTCGATGCGAGACGAAGCCCTGAGATTTGCAGGGTTGCTTGCTAGTCGATCCGAGCTATTGATGGCAGGTGGACCGCAGCCCTCATCTGATCCCGTGCCGTTTCTCGACGATTTCGACCTGGCTGTGATCGGCGAGGGCGAGGAGACGATTCTGGAGGTTCTCCAGCACCTGGAGGATGGATCCGACCTAGGTTCGATAAAGGGGATCGCCTATCGTCGGGGAAGGACGGGGGTATCGGCTCTCAGTTCTCGAAGGGGAAAGAGGACCCTCAAAGATGCCGGAGGCGAAGAGGTCGTCGCGACAGAGCCGCGACCCCAGCATGAAGACCTGGATCAGATGGCCTTTCCCGCAAGAGACCTATTTCCTAACGAGGACTACATCCACTACTGGAAAAGGCATTTTGGCAAGGCCTCTACTGCATTGATCACCACCAGAGGCTGTCCCTTCAGTTGCGAGTTTTGCAGCCGTTCGGTCTTCGGGATATCTTATCGAGAGCGTTCTACCGAAAACGTCCTCGACGAGGTGGAGGAAGCCCTCGACCTCGGTTACGACCACATCCACTTCGCCGACGACGTCTTCACCCTCAACAAAGATCGTGTCCTCGATATCTGCCAAAAGATCCAGGACAGGGGCTCGTCATTCGGCTGGGAGTGCCTCGGCCGTGTCGACTCCATCGATCCGACCGTCGCCCTGGCCATGAAAGAGGCCGGATGCGAGAGGGTCCTTTTCGGGATCGAGTCGGGGTCCGATTATGTCCTCGGGCTGATGAAAAAGAAGATCAAGGTAGAGGAGGCTGAGAGGGCCGTCTTGGCGGCTCGCGATGCCGGCCTCAAGACTGGAGCCTTCTTCATCCTCTGTTATCCCGGCGAGACCGACGATACGGTCCTCGAGACTCTGAGGTTTGCAACCCGCCTGCCCCTCGACTACCTTTCCTTCACCATGCCTCACCCTCTTCCCGGAACTTCTCTTTACGAGAGGGTGAAGGAGAAAATGGCTTCTGATGCTGGCTCGTCGGACGAGGTAATGGTATTCGATGCCGAATTTTCCAAACGAAAAATGAAGTTTGCCGTCCTCAAGGGCGAGGTCCAGTTCGAGATCCGAAAACGTCTGGGCCGAGGTGCGCCACAGGTTCTGGGACCATTTGAGGCTTTGACCGACGAGATCTTCAGGCGTATGAAGTAGCAAGGCTCGGAATTTGCGAGGGATTTGAGGGACAAGGCAGATGCCGCCCTTCGCCCCATCGATACGGTTATTTATTCGAACCTCGTTTTTATCCCACGGGCCGGGATGGACAAGTCCTGGGGCCCGGATCTGAAGTTCATGTGGGGGTTAATCATGAAACTGATCTTGAAATTGCTGCTATCGTCTTTGATGCTTCTTGCTGGCATAATGGCCGTCTCGGGATTGGGCCCGGGATCGGTCGTCATCAACGAGGTCGAGCTGAACCCGTCGGGAGAAGTGAGCGAGTGGGTGGAGCTTTACAACTCTGGGGAAGACTCTGTTAACATCGGGCGCTGGAGCGTATCGATCGAGGACACCCTGCCCTCCTCGGGCAAATGGATTGGCGTGATCCCGATAATACCAAGGGGTGCTTCCATCCAGGCAGGCGGGTTCTACGTAGTCGAGGGCGACAACCGGTGGGTTCACGGAAACAACGGGACGATCGTTCTCAGGACCGACTCCTGGGCAGAGGTGGACAAAACGCATCCCCTGAGCGACGAGGAGGGCAACGACTTCTCCTGGTCCCGCTACCCTAACGGCCTGGACACTGACCAGAGAGCTGACTGGGTCTTCATCAAGTCAACTCCGGGCGCAGAAAATTCCCTCGAGCTCGTCTCTGAACCCTGAGGGGCTTATGGCCCCCTCGTCAGGCCCGGTCAGCCTGGCTGGTCACGCAACCCCTGGATTATCTGCCGCTATTTCAGGAAGCTATCAAGCATGCCGGGACGAGAGAGGGTCGCGATTTGATGTTCAACCACACCTTCAAAGGTGGGGCATGTCAAAAGTCCCTTCGCATTCATTTATATGAGAGGATACCGTAAATAGGTCCGAGGTGGAAATTCATGGTATCTCTGAACGTGAATGCGGAAGCTAAGGCCAAGGTGCAGGGAAGCGAAGATGCTGAGAGGTATCCCATCGTGGCTGAGGTGAAGGGACCCGGAAAGGATGGGGGTCTCAAAGTCGAGGTGGGGATCGAGTCGCCGATATCGGCCAAGGTGAGCGGCGATTCTCAGAGCCCAGTGGCCGTCAACGTTCCCGAACTTCAGCAGATAGCCAGCTCTCTAGCCAAGATGGCGGAGGGCGTCAGGGTCGAAGTCGCCGGCAAGGAGGATAGCCCCTTGAAGGTCGCCCTCGGCCGGATCCCTGTGGACCTGACCATCTCTGTCAGCTCCCCCAAAGACGAGTCGGTGCTGACGGTCAGCATAAAGGGCTCGATAGGGGATTGATTATCAAAATAATTCCGTCAACCAACACCGATCCCGAGCCGTTCAGATTTCCAGTCTTCCGGCATCGGGATCAGAGGTTCAGGTTGAAGCGGAGTGATCTATCTGATAGAATTCTTCTACTCAATCCCGGGCTGGCTCGCCACCTTCCTTCTGGCGATGTCGCCGATCTTTGAGCTTCGGGGCGCAATACCACTCGCGATAGGGGTTTACGGCCTCTCTCCCCTGAAGGCATACACGATCTCGGTGATCGGAAACCTGGTGCCGGTAGTCTTTCTGCTCCTCTACCTGGAGCCAGTCTCCCGCCGTCTGATGCGATACCGGTCCGGAAAGGCGTTCTTCACGTGGCTCTTCGCCCGGACTTACAGGAATCATGTCGAGAAGCACCGAAAGTATGGCCTTCTCGCTCTCACCTTCTTTGTAGCACTCCCGCTCCCTGTGACTGGGGCCTGGACCGGTTCTGCCATCGCCTTCATCTTTGGCTTCAAGTTCTGGCAAGCCTTTCCTGCAATCGCCGTTGGAGTCTGCATCGCGGGAGCCGTCGTGACGGCATCGGTGATGGGAGTGATATCCCTCGCTTTCAGCTGAACTTCGAGCCGGGATCACTCAAGCTGATACTCTTCTGCCTCCTTGCTCAAAAAGTAGCCCATCAACGTCCTTATCACCACCACCGTCCCCAAGAGGATCAGCTCCTCGTGGGTGGGGGCGACGAGGGTTGATAGGATGTCGGCTGCTATGAAGAACTCAAGGCCGAAGACTATCTTGTCGGTCAGCTCTCGCCTTATGTGATTGTATGTGTAGGGCCTCTTTGCCACCTCCAAAAGCACTATGTGGAGGATGGACTTCAGGCCACCGAATATTATCAGAGCCGCCCCTACGATGCTGAAAAGCTGGGCGAAAGTCTCCACAAGCTGCTTGAAGATCAGCTCAATCATGACAACTGTTTCGTCTTTCAGAGGGTAAATAAAGATCGGACCTGATCGATCTTTGAAATTGAAAAAAACAGTCACATAGAACGCCTTTTTCCAAGATATTCCACCAACACCCGCTGGGAAAAAGCCCAATGTATCAAGACCATCCTCCCCCCAAAGGG
Organism: Methanotrichaceae archaeon; assembly: GCA_013329455.1. Classification (GTDB taxonomy): domain Archaea; phylum Halobacteriota; class Methanosarcinia; order Methanotrichales; family Methanotrichaceae; genus Methanocrinis; species Methanocrinis sp9297u. The sequence goes on from DUKF01000246.1 coordinate 9,708, forward strand.
CATTACTGTGGTGAGAGTGAACCCCAAAGGCGCGTGGCAGATCGTTCACAGCACGACGCCAAAGATCGAGCTCGCCTTTCTGGTGCTGGCCGCGACAATCCACCTCTTCGTGACCGATATTTTGAGGGTAGACGTCGCGGCGATGATCGAACTTCTGTACCTGTGAAAGTTCAGATCTTGTGAACCCTTACCTCAGAGCCTGCGGAGACTCCGAGGGCTTCGGCGGCGCTGCCCATGTTAATCGCAATCTCCAGCCGTCCCAATAATCCGATCACGGCGACCCATTCGCCCTGGGGCACGTCGCCGTAGGTGGTCGCGAAGGCCGCCTCGACGTTCTCGCCGCCGACGGTGATTTCGACCCGGTCACCCGGCGAGAGATCGGCCATCTCGGCCAGCTCTTTAGGAATGTTTGTGACGAGGTTTCCCCAGTGGTCGACGTGGGCGACGGTCCCGATAAGGGTTCCATCCTCTAGATCGCCTTCCACGACCTCGATCCTGACCGGATCGAAGATCTCAGGGCCGACCTCGGCAGGATCAGTCCTGGCGGCGAGGTGGCCAGCCACGGGGCCGTAAATTTCCATGCCGTCGAAGGTGGCGGAAGTTCTCCCCTGCCCGGTGAGGTTCAGGTTTGTTATCTCGCGGACGCAATCGATCCCAAGCTCGTCCATGACGCCGGTGAATAGGCCGTTGTCGGGCCCGACGAAGATCTTGCTGTCGTTTGTCTCAAGAACGATTGAGCGCTCCACCGTTCCGACCACAGGGTCGACCTCCGCCGCAAAGACAGTGCCCGGCGGATAATACCGCGCCGCCTGGGCGAGGATGTAAGACCCCTCGGCGACGTTGAATGCCAAAACCTCGTGGGTTATGGTGGATATCCTCGCCTCGGGGTTGGCAGAGTAGATCGATCCCTCAAGAGCTCCGACATAGAAGTCGGAAGTTCCGTAGTCTGTGAGGAGGACAACGAGGTTCTCCACCTCGTCTCCTGCTGAATCTGCGGCCATCGCTGAGAAAGAGGCCAAGATCGCCAGCACTGTCATGATACAGATTATTTGCGTTTTCATATCGCTTCAGCTCCAGCAAAGTGGGCCGATCTTGGTTACAGATTTATAAAGATCTATTCGAATGGGGATTTTGATCAAGCCGAGTTCAATAGCCGAACAATTTGCCGAGTTCTTTTATCCTCTCGCCGAGCGCTTCGTTGTATCGGATCACGAAAACTCGATACCCCAAACCATCGAGTTGATCTCTCTTTTTCTTGTCGCCCTCTTCGACGTAATCCTTGTCGTGGTCTGGACCGTCAACGAAGATGACTATGCTTTCATCTTCATAGTAGAAGTCCGCTTTTGCGATGAGTTTGTCACCATCAAAGATTGTTTTCTGGGCGCAAGCGGGTAGTGGAAGAGCCCTTCTCCTTATGGCGTCCAGAACATCTCTCTCAAAATTCGAATCGCAACTGCCCAAAAGCTGATCGTAACGTTCTTCATCCACAAGTGGGACCATCTCGGCTCGATCGAGCCTTGCCAGGGTAGGAAGGACCAGGTTGCAGTCGAGTATCTCGTGTATGGGCTGGTTGTAGTAGTTGCAAAGGCACCTTTCGGCGCTACCAATCCTATAGATCTTTTTACAATCAGGACAGTACTCTGCCACTTCGAGTTCCACGAACTCCCGGCGATCTTTCCTGATGGCACCAGTGGGCGTTTGCCATTGGTCTGGGGGTGGCGTTACCTCCGGGTCGTACTTTCCAACGACGATGTAGGCGGGCTCGCCCTCGACGTCCAGGTCGTCCACGTCCCGGGGCCGGAGGGTTCCGTCTGACTCGATCAAGACGCTGTAGTACTCCTGGCCGCAGGCCCTGCAGAAGACGAGAGGGAAGGTGATCCTGGTCTTGTTCTCTTTTGTGCAGTCGGGACAGACTACCTCGCCGACGTCGTTCAGGTGAGGCGCCTTCGGGCTGATGCAGCTTTTGATTCCACCGCCCTGGCTGAAGAAGGCGTGGATCTTGGGTATGAGCCGGGCCTGGGTCCTGCCCCAGTCCTCGATCTCGGTGTTCATACCGGCGAGGAGCGCGGCCTTGAGTTCTATGAGAGAGGCCTCTTTTGTAGAATCGGGCCTGACCGTCTCTTGGTAGGCCTTGACCAGGTCGTCCAGGCTCATGGAGTTGGAGTTTCTGAGGAGCTGGTCTTCCAGGAACTGGACGACCAATAGCTCGCCCAGAAGCTTGCCCATGCCGATCCTTGACGCCTGATCTTCGGAAAGCTTCCGGCCGGAGAGTTCCTCGACCAGGGCGATAGTCTCTTCCAGGGAGCCGTCAAAATTCGTGAGCTGCTCTTCCGTGACCAGAACTTTTTCGGGGAGGATTCCCTTGCCATCCTCGCCCCGGCGGGATGGTTCGGCGTAGGTCTCGGTGATGACGGCGACGGAGGCGAAGGGCTCGCCGAAGAGCTTGGTTGCAAACAGGGAGATGGCCTCTGCGGCGTCTTCTCCTTCGGAGCTTTGGACCGTAGCGCTGGTTCCTATGCACCGAAGCTCGCCAGCGGTTCCGGTGTGCTGTTTTAGCCTTCGGATCAGGTAGGTGACGTACGCGCCTTGTTTTCCTGTGTAGGTGTGGACCTCGTCCAGGACCAGGAACCGAAGGGCGCCTCCACCTTCTGGAAAGATCGCCCTTCTGTCGTGAAACCTGGTTAAGAGGTACTCCAGCATCACGTAATTTGTGATCAGGACGTCGGGCGGAGGCTCTTGGATCTCCTCTCTTGAGAGAAGCTCGCAGTCGAGAGGTTTGTCTCTGCCGGTGAGCATCTGGTACTGTTTCAAGGCCTCGTCCCTGGAGGAGGGGGTGTCGCCGGTGTACAGGGCGAGCTTGAGGCCCGATCCCGCCAGCCTGGTGGCAAAATCGCCGTACTGGGTGTTGGCAAGTGCGTTCATGGGGTAGATGATGATAGCCTTCACGCCCTTTTTGCCCTCGTCTTTGAGGCGGAGGCACTCGCTTATCACGGGTATGCCAAAGCAAAAGCTCTTGCCGCCCCCCGTGCCGGTGGCAACTATCGTGTTTTTGCCGGAGGCGATCTTCCTGACGGCCTCGGACTGGTGGCGGTGGAGGTCCACGACCGGCGACTCTCTTTCTCCCGGTTTTGATGTGAAGCACTTGGGCGCGTCCGGATGGATCAGGCCCTCTTCGACGAGGCTTTCGAAGGAGTCGCCCGGAAGGAACCTTCGGTTGAGCTCGATGTAGGGCCCTTTCGAGATGAGAGTGCCTTCGTCAAGCTTCAGTTCCACCCAGCCCCCGATGGTCGGGTTCTTGAACCTCTGGAACGAGGTGACGTATCTTCGGTAAGCCTTGCGTGCG
>DUKF01000189.1 GCA_013329455.1 Methanotrichaceae archaeon
TCCTGGTGGACCGAGTAGTACTATGTTCATAATAACCCTCCTATTTCCTCTCGATATCGAGCAACCTCTCGACGCCAGCAGCCCTCCTCGCCAAGGGTTGGAATCGCAGTTTTCGATGAAAGCTGAGAATCATTTTCCCCTAAGTCGGATGGTGTGGCCGGCTGCAGTTGCTTCGCTCTCTATTGAGTTCACTCTCCTGTACGTTAAAAAACCTTTCTGCACGATAGACGACCTGCTCGATATCCGGCTGCCACCCCGATGCCGACCGACCCGTGGAAAGCGGCCTGATCAAGATCNNGGCCGCAGGCGATCGGCCCGCTGATCGGCTCAGATCTCCACAGGATCAGAGGAGGCTTGCGAAAAACATCACCGACCCCGACAGAACAGGGATTGTGAAGTTGTCGTCGATGACCCTCTTTCGAAAGGAGAGGGGAACGGCGTCTGCAAAGGTCGCTGCCGCAGCTCCGGTGACGTAGACAGGAAAGGCTAGCGCCCCAGGTCCCGGAAAGAACCTCCCCTCGATCAAGAAGGCGCCGTAACCCACCAGAAGGCAGACCGCGAAGGTTCCAGCCACCACCGGAAGGGGCTTTAGCCTCCAGCCCTGACCCTCCATGATCTGGTTCCTGACGGCCGATCCTCTGACGATCGAACCGATGATCCCGCTTGCCGCGTCGCCCAACGACAGCATCAGCATCGCTGCGATGGCGATCGCCGGGGAGAAGATAAGGACTGTCAGCAGGGCTCCCAAGATGTAGTAGATGTAGCTTGCCACCCTATCCGCCTCGTGGTCGCGAACCGCAGGAAGCCTGATCTTTCCCGCAAGCCGCCTTCGTTCCAGTAAAAGCGCCGCCACCAGGGCGAGGGCCACCAGCCCCACGGTCGCGACTTTTCCGAATAGGAGGATGGCCGCCGGGACCGAAAGACCTGAAAGATGGATCACCTTTCTCTTGATCTCCATCACCAGGGTGGCGCGCTGCTGAGACCCCATTATTCAGACCTCTTGATCCATCTTTTCAAATTGCTCATCAGGCTTGTTTCAACTCTGGAGGGGCGAGCCCGCCTCGGAGAACTCCATCTCCCCTTTCAAAAGGGCCGTCACCTTCTCGGCAACCTCGTCCTTCTTCACCCTGATCTGGGACATCGAGTCCCGGTCCCTGATGGTGACCGTCCCCTCCTCCAGGGTCTCGTAGTCGACGGTGACCGAGTATGGGGTTCCAACCTCGTCGTTTCGCCGGTACCTTCTGCCGATGCTCCCTGAGGAGTCGTACTCGACCCTCAGGTCGAGGGACCGAAGGATCTGGGCGATCTCCTCTGCGGGGGCGATAAGCTCGACTCTATCCATCAGGGGCAGGACCGCCACCTGGATCGGAACCACCCTGTTTTTGAGAGCGAGGACGGCCCTCGTCTCGCCCTCCACCATCTCCTCCCGGTAGGAGTGCTCGAGGACGGAGTAGAGTATCCTGTCTATCCCGAAGGAGGGTTCGATGACGTGGGGCACGATCTCCTCGCCCCTGATCTCCTCATCCACCATCTCGAAGGAGACGAGGGCGGGGTCGATCTCCACATTCTCCCCATCCACCTCGACAACGATCGGATCCCGCTTCAAATCCTCCAAAGGAAGGGTGCAGAGGGCGTCGGCGACCGCCTTCGCCCCTTTCCTGAAGAGGGGGCCGAGCTTCTTCATGTCGGGCTTGACGACGAGCTTCTCCTGCTTTCTCGGCTCGTCGAAGGGCAGGTACACCGTGAGGTTGGCCTGGCTCTGGGCCATGTGGGACTTTAAGTCGTAGTCGGTCCTGTCGGCGACGCCCACGATCTCGATCCAGCCGAACCTGTCCAGGAGCGCCTCGGCGTCCCAGCAGTCGACGGCGTAGTGGGCCATCTCGTCGTCCTTGTGCTGCCTGAACCTGAGCCGATCGTACGAGAGCCCGGCCTCGATCAAAAATTGGTAAGTCCGGGCGACGTAGTAGGCGAGGGTTTCATGGGCCATGATCCCCTTTTCCACAGCCTCGCCTACTGTCATCTCCTCGGTCTCTCCCCTCTCCTGGCCCTCCTTGGAGTAGAGGGTCATCACCAGGTCTGCGACCTCGATAAATCGGGGATGAGTCTTGTTCCTCGGGTTGATGAAAATCTCAGCCTCGGCCTGGGAGAATTCTCTCAACCTTATTACCCCCTGGCGGGGCGAGATCTCGTTTCGGTAGGACTTTCCGATCTGGACGGCGCCGAAGGGGAGGCGATCGCGATAGTGGCGAAGAAGCCGCTGGAAGTTGACGAACATCCCTTGGGCGGTCTCAGGCCGAATGTACCCCGGCTGCGTTCCGCCCGGGCCGATGAAGGTCTTGAACATCAAGTTGAACTCACGTGCCTCGGTGAAGCTGTTCTTCTCGCCACACTCCGGACACGTGTCGGGGTCGTCGAGCTTGTCGAGCCGGAACCGGTTCTTGCAGTTCGTGCAGTCGACCAAGGGGTCCGAGAAGTTCCCGAGGTGGCCCGAGGCCTCCCAGACCTGCGGTGGCCCGAGGACCGCTGCGTCGATCAACAC
>DUKF01000192.1 GCA_013329455.1 Methanotrichaceae archaeon
CGGGCCTTTCCGAGAGGCGGCGGAGTCCGGGTACTCCTTCGGCGATCGGTGCGGCTACCAGATGGACCCACCAAACGCCCTCGAGGCGCTCTGGGAAGTGAGGCTCGACATCGAGGAGGGAGCGGACATGATCATGGTGAAGCCCGCGATGCCCTACCTAGACATCCTCCGGATGGTGAAAGACGAGTTCGGGATGCCGACGGCCGCCTACCAGGTGAGCGGCGAGTACTCGATGATCATGGCCGCGGCCGAAAGAGGCTGGCTTGACGGCGAGAAAGCGATGCTGGAGGCTCTCACCTCCATCAAGCGGGCAGGAGCCGACATGATCCTGACTTACTACGCGAAGGAGTTTGCGAAAAGGGAACTCGAATAATCGGGTCCGAATATATGCACGAAAATATGGTGGTAATCGAGTCCTCTGATGTTGGGCAAGACTTGGAGGATCTAGTTCCGAAAGATGCTCTGAAATTTGCCCAAAGCGAAAAACAGAGGGCAATTCCAGCCATGGCCAAGAATCCGAAGATCCTTCAGGAGATCGAAAGGGCGGTCAAGCAGGTTCCCACTCGCCATCGGCTTTTCCTCGGCGACAGCAGGTCCATGGAGATTGTCCCCGACGAGAGCGTCCATCTGGCGGTTACCTCTCCACCTTACTGGACCCTTAAGGAGTATCCTGCCAACGAGGGGCAGCTTGGCCACGTAGAAGACTACGAGGAATTTCTCGACGAGCTTGACAGAGTGTGGCAGAACGTCTTTCGGGTTCTCGTTCCTGGCGGCCGTCTTGTGGTCGTTGTAGGGGACGTCTGCCTCCCAAGGCGCTGCTTTGGAAGACACGTGGTTTTCCCTCTGCATGCCAGCATCCAGGAGCGGTGCCGGAAGATAGGCTTTGACAACCTCTCGCCGATAATCTGGTACAAGATAGCAAACGCCAAATTTGAAGCAAAAAGATCCTCACGATTTTTGGGCAAGCCTTACGAACCAAATGCCATTATTAAAAATGATGTAGAATATATATTGTTTCAAAGAAAATCTGGCGGCTATCGCAAACCGACATTATCGGCTCGAATCTTATCTGTGATCCCCGAAGATTGTCATAGAGATTGGTTCCAGCAAATTTGGACCTTAACCGGGGCTTCGACGAAACAACACCCTGCGCCTTATCCGATATCGATTGCTGAGCGCCTCATTCGTATGTACTCCTTTGTGGGTGACACCGTACTGGACCCATTTATGGGAACTGGTACTACAAATCTCGCTGCTAGTAATTGGGGTCGTCATAGTATCGGATTCGAAATTGAGGCGACTTATTTTGATCTGTCACGCAATCGAATTCAGAAACAAGTTGATTATACTAACCTTAAATAACTATTTTATATGTTTCTTTATTATATTTTTCATGTGGCGTTGAAGGTACTTTTCAAACACCTGGGCCAATATGTTCATAAATTTGATTGACTCGTCAAGATCTAATCTGGAAATTCTAAGAGCATCTGCCTTATGAGCTACAACGTGACGGCGATTGATGATCGCCTCTAATTTCTGCTCTATAAATCTGTCAGGTATTTTTTTCTCAGATTTTCTCTCAAAGTCTCCTTTAATTCGTATGAAAATATTAGGAATGCCTAAATTTTTGAACATATCCGTTACAACTTTAGGTTTAGGGTTGTTCTTCGTATCGATAAATAAGACTGGATCAACTGTGTCGTAGATTACAGATTCACAGGCTTGTTTAATTTCGGCGAGTCTTTCTTTTTTATTCGGGCCCTTTGTGGCACGTTCCAACGTTTTAATTACGTTATATGTTTGCATATCAGGTGGCAAATCTTTAAAGGGAACCTTTGGCGTATGCTTTGTTAAGTTAGTTAGCTCTTCTTCAATTAAACGTCTCAAAAACCTCTCCCAGGCTGCAACTATAAGAACTGCAGCACCGCCCCTTAATCCTTCAACTGCTTTTTGTTCATCAGTAGTATGGGGCGGATCTCTATAATTTTCTTCAATTTTTATAAGCTCTTCTGCCATCTGGATAGATTCCTCGAATTGCGTTAGCGCTGCTGATCTAACCATGTCATCACTACCGACCAACCGTTTGATCAAGCATTTCTTTAACGATCTTTATCCGTTCTCGGAAGGAGCCTGGCGCATTAGTCCCCGCATCAATTGATTTCCGGAACTTTTCATCGCTAAATAGCGCTTTCATATTTTCTATTATTTCTTTTTGCTTTGGGCGAAGCTCTTCTGCTGAGAACCCTCTACACGCGAACATTTCTGCATCAAATAGTGCTGCCAAAATTTTGTTGTTCCATTTGTCTTTTTCGGGCACCCATCTTCTAAACGCATGATCCCCAAAAGCGGCTTCAACGGCTTCAATGGTATGCAAAAAATCTGTCTTAGCTTTTTTGATATTAGCTAAACTCATTTTTTGGTTATCTATCATATATCGAGTCATATTATGGTTCATTTTGCCTGTAAATCCCTGCAAGTTATCTTTAAATGTGAAATATCTGAGCACAAACTCTGCATCTTTCATCTCTTTGTATATTGCTGAAATTTCCTTATTTTTTCTAACACCTAACAACCTGTGAAATTCATCACTTTCGGATAATTCTAATATTAGATCATTTAAAGGACCTGGATACGCGCTGTTCCTTATTTCCTGAGCATTTAATGTTACACCACCTGTATTTAAGCGCTGAAACACTTCAAATTTTAACGTCTCGTCTGATTGACGTAGTATAATAATAGCTCTTAGAGTCGGTCTCGTTTTGATTACATTTTGTAATTCCAGTGGGAGGTCATCAAACGTCATATTATTTATGTCAGAAAAAATTTCCAATCCCTCTAATACTAAATCGCCTCGGAAGAAATCGCTAATTGCAATCAAACGCTGTTTTCCGTCAATGACAGAATATTTCCCATATTGATCTTCATTAAGAAATATTGGTGGGACTGGAACGTTCATGAGAAACGATTCTATTAATTTAGATTTCTTGCTGTTGTCCCACCGTTCTCTTCTTTGATATGCAGGAGATAGATTAATATCCGCCGATATTACCAATTCTGCCAAGGATTTTAAACTATAATCAACTACGCTTGTTACTAATTCTCTTTGTTTCTTCTCCCAAAATTTAACTGTATCATCATCAGAACCCTCGTCATCATTCATACTTACTTCGTAGTCTATTTTATATTTGTTTTGTGGCATGACTTTCCCTCAGGAGATTTGAAATTACGTGGGTTCTTCTCCCGCCAGCTTTAAAAACCTTATCCATTCACCAGTTAATTTTTCTCCGCGGGAGAAATACATTTGGTCGACAAACCAACAATCTGTCTGATTCCAGTTTCATTCTTCTTTGTTGGACCTCTAAATCCGCTCAAAATTCCATTCGATAGTAAACCTCGTATATATCATGAAAAAATGGGACAAGTATGCACATCCGGACCATTGGAGGTGAGAGACCGACGCTCCCACTTGATAGTCTGCGACCTCATCACGATGCCGTAATCCATAAACTGAGCATCTACTCCGGCACCACTGCGACGGCGTCTATCTCCACCAGGAACTCCGGGTGTGCGAGCCCCGAGACGAAGGCCACGGTGATCGCCGGCGGATTTGGCCGCTGGCCCCAGGCCCGCTGGAAGGCCTCGAAGGCCGGCTGGATATTTTGTCCATCGACTACGTACACGTTCCACTTGACGACGTCCGCGAGGTCTGCGCCGCAGGCCTCGAGCGCCGTCTGGTGGTTCGCCAGGACCTAGTTCGGTCTGTCGCCTGATGTCGCCTTCTCCGACTATATTTCCCTGAGGGGTCGACGGCATCCTGGCCCCCTACGTAGATCGTCTTCGCCGGACCGGTCACGACGATGACGTTGGTGAAGGCGGGGCTTTTGGGCAAGCCGTCGGGGTTTATGTGCTGAACCTATCCACGAGCTGAGCGCGTCATATTTCGAATCCTCTTTTTCGCCTGGGTGGCCAACTATCGCGGCTGGCCGCTCGGGCCGAAACAAGGTTATTCATATCTTGAACAAAAAACAAGGAAGTATGTACATCCCGATAATCCTCGGGACCGCCCGGGAAGGCCGCGAGTCTGAGAAGGTCGCAAGGTTCATGCTGGAGAAGGCCATCGAGTTCGGTCTCGAAAGCGAGATCATCGACGTTCGCAACTTCAGGCACGAGGCGACGGACAATACCAAGACTTCGGACCAGGCGAGAAGATTCAAGGAGAAAGTCTTGAAGGCTGAGGGTCTGATCATAGTCTCGCCCGAGTACAACCACGGGTACCCCGGCGAGCTGAAGATGATGCTGGACATGCTCTACGAGGAGTACTCCGGAAAGCCCGTCGGGATCTGCGGCGTCTCCTCCGGGGTCTTTGGGGGCGCGCGGATGATCGAGCAGCTCGTGCAGATCTGCGTCTTCCTCCACATGGTCCCCATCGGCGAGGTCGTCAACTTCTCCAGGGTCCAGGACCTCTTCGATGAGAATGGTGCGATAAAGAAGGAGTCCTACCACGATAGGGCGAGAAAGTTCCTCGGTGTCCTGACCGGCTACGCCGAAACCCTCAGTTGCGGCAAAGATGCCAAATCCTGAGGTTTGTTGTCTCATTATAACCAAAAATCATGGAAGATTTATACTCCATCTTTCGCGATCAGTTCATTGGGAATGGATCCTCGGATGAACGAACAATAGGACTTCTCAGGGCTTGATCTGCCTCAAATCCCGCTTCTAGAGGGATCAAAAGCCCGTATTTCCGGCCGTTCTCCGCACCTTTAAATACCCGGAAGTGTTCCGGATCGAGCCTTCGTTTTGGTTCTCATTCTGTCATTAGCTTTTGTAATAATTTTACCTCAGCGGGCCGAAGGTGTTAATACGTTTGAGCCCTTACCAGCCTGGTTGAAGAAATATCGTATCGTATGGGGGTATAACAAGTTTGTCGCGCCTTTTGCCGTGTGTCTCATTAGGAGGATTCGTCTTTGAGTCGGAGGGTTAACGAACATAAAACGCTGCAGCAAACGCTAGGAGGCGTCACCCTATCGGAGATGCCGATGGTCAGGACCACCGACGGCCACCTGATGAGGTGGGACAAAGAGGCCGTGATGAACCAGCTCCTCAGGGAGACGAAGCTCTCAGAGCAGTTCTACAGGATCCCCGGCATCTCCGAGGAAGAAGCAAGGGAGATCGCTCGGGAGGTGGAACGCCGGATCAGGTGGATGGACGTCAAGTTCCTCTCCGGCCCCCTGGTGAGAGAGATCGTGAACGTGATCCTCCTCGAAAGACACCACCTTGAATGGAGAAACATCTGCACGAGAGCCGGAACCCCGGTCTACGACGCCCATCTCATCGACGTCGGCTCGGGCTTTGAGGCTCACGAGAACGCGAACCTCCAGGAGAACGCCGAGACGAGCCACAAGAAGAAGGCAGACAAGATCTCGAAAGAGCAGTACCTCCTCCTCATCCCGCCCTACCTCTCAGACCACCACCTGGCTGGAGACATCCACATCCACGACCTGGAGTACTTCGGCACTCGTCCGTTCTGCCAGGACTGGGACCTTCGCTACTTCTTCTACTACGGCCTCATGCCCGACGGTTCGGGAACCAAGGCGAGCGTCGCGGGCCCCGCGAAAAAGCCGGAGGTCGCCATGCTCCACGCCGTAAAGGCGCTCGCATCGGCCCAGACCAACTTCGCCGGAGGTCAGGGATTCTACAACTTCCTTACCTTCCTCGCACCATACCTCGAGAGCCTCGATTACGCACAGATCTGCCAGCTGATGCAGATGTTCGTCTACGAGATGACCCAGATGATGGTGGCTCGAGGCGGCCAGGTCGTCTTCTCTTCGGTCCAGCTCAGCCCTGGAGTCCCGAAGCTCTGGCGGGACAAGCCCGTCGTCTACAAGGGCAAGGTCTGGGACGGCGCCGAGGCCCCACTCAAGACCTACGGCGAGTTCGAAAAGGAGGTCAGGCTCGGCTTCAAGGCGCTGATGGAGGTTATGCTGGAAGGCGACTACTGGGGCAAGCCTTTCAACTTCCCCAAGCCCGAGATCTCGATCGAGCCCGACTTCATGACCGAAGACGATGAGTTCGACGCTGCCCATCCGGACCTTCCGACCTACAAAGATCTCTACCTTCTCACCTTCAAGCTCGCCTCCAAGTTCGGCACCCCTTACTACGACAACCAGCTTCCAGCCTACAGGGGTGCTGGCAAGGGGATAAGCTGCTATCAATGCTGCGCCTACCAGTTCTCTGCGACCTTCGAGAGCGACGCAGACTTCGATGACAAGCTCTACTTCAAAGATGGCATGCACTTCTCCATGGGATCGTGGCAGGTCGTCTCTCTCAACTGCCCGAGGGCCGCTTACCTCGCCCGCAGCGACGACGACCTCCTCTTCGAGTACCTCAGGGGGCTGATGGACACTGCTGTCGACATATTCAAGGTCAAGCGGGAATGGATGAACCAGGTTGTCAAGAACGGCAGAATGCCCTTTGCAACCCAGAGGCCAAAAGATCCCCAGACCGGCAAAAGGGGGACGGTGGCCGTGGACCTGGAGGGTCTCGTCTACACCATCGGCGTCGTCGGCGTGAACGAGATGGTCCAGTTCCACACGGGCCACCAGATGCACGAGTCGAAGGAGGCTTGGAAGCTGGCGGTGAGGGCGATGACCGAGATGGAGATCTACGCGAAAGAGCTCAGCCAGCGCCACGGCATGACCATAGCCCTTGCCAGGACCCCGGCGGAGACGGTGGTCCAGAGGTTCGCGGTCTCCGACCTCCTCCACGAGGAGTTTCGAGACTGCGCCATGAAGGTGGTCAAGGGGGATCTTGAGACCGCTATGACCAGGATCCGCCAGACTCGCGACCTTCCCGTCTACTACACCAACGGGACTCATGTGCCGCCCTCCCTGGACGTCTCGATCTTCGAGAGGGCGAATTTGGAGCACATCTTCTTCCCGATCGTCGACGGAGGAAACATATTCCACATCTTCCTGGGGGAGTCGGCCCCCGATCCCGAGGGGCTGATGGACTTCGCCATGAACCTCGCGAGAACCACTCAGATAGGCTACTTCGCCTTCACGAGAGACATGACCGTCTGCCTCAGCTGCTTCCATGTCGCTCCAGGCCTGAAGGAGGAGTGCCCGCGGTGCAAGTCCGACCATCTGGAGTACCTCTCCAGGGTGACCGGCTACCTTCAGTCGGTGAGCGGGTGGAACGAGGCCAAAAAGCAGGAGTTGAAGGACAGGAACAGGTACTCGGACCTGAGCTGATCCAACGCCACTGACCGGGACGGTGCTCTCTTGCCCGGAGAGCACATATCCAATTCTTTTCGATATTTGAGCCCCCTAACGAAAGTTATATATTGTATATCCTGGACTGTAAATTTGCCAACTTAGGCAACTTTGGAGGAATTTGTAATGCCTGCAGTAGTCAATAGAGACGAGTGTGTAAGTTGCGGAACCTGTGTCGAGGAATGTCCGGAAGAAGCGATCACCTTGGACGAAGAAGAAATAGCAGTGGTGAACGCTGAAAAGTGCACAGAGTGCGGCACCTGCGTCGAGGCCTGTCCCTCTGAGGCAATCTCCCTCGAGTGAACACAATTCTTTTAAAATTTTTCATAAGTTGCTTCAAAGTCGCCTTTTCGTCTCCGGCGATGTTCGGCGCAGCATCTTCGTTCCCTTCTCATCGAAATGGCCAATTGCTCCAAGCCGATTGTTCCGCATTCGATCGATTTTGGCCTGTCGTACGCGGATCTGTTTGACGAAAGATATATATCAGGACCCGCCAGTCTGTAACCCTACCGATTCCGGCAGCTTTGGAGTAGTTCGCGATGGCGGCGGCGGTTAACAAAGAAGAACGTGTAAACTGCGAAACCTGCGTCGACGAGTGCTCTCAGGAGGCGATCAACGTGGGTGACTACGAGATAGCCGTCATAGATGCCGACAAGTGCACCGAATGCGGCAGCAGCATCGAGGTATGCCCCTCCGAGGCGACGAGCCCAGAGGGCTGAAATGCTTTATTATTATTCGTAATTTTCGAGGAGTTTTATGAGATTTGAAAGGGGGCTGGTTGCGGCCCTGGTAATTCTTCTGATATTTTCAGGTCAGATCGCACATATGCTGACGGAATTGCGCTGGTTCCAGTCTCTGGGATACTCCAGCGTCTACGCGACGATGATCGCTGCGAGGATCGCCCTCTTCTTGGGGTCGGCTCTAGCGTTCGGGGCGGTGAGCCTAGCCAACCTGAGGTTGATCCGCGAGAGGCCCAGATATCTATCCTGGATCGTGGTTTTGATATCGATACTCTTCGGTCTTGTGATACAGTTTGGCTGGGAGAGGGCCCTATTGGCCCTCAACGCCCAGACCTTCGCGGTGAATGACCCCCTATTCGGGCTGGACAGCGGGTTCTACGTCTTCACCCTGCCGCTGCTTTGGGCCCTCTGGTACGCGATCTTTTTCGCAATCATGATCAACCTGGCAATCACTGCCGGAGCTTACCTGTTCCTCCAGGCGGATCAGCTCATCTTCGGTCCGGAGGAGAGAGATTACGCCGAGATCGCGAAGTCTATCCCCGGGAGGGCCTTGGCCCACATGAGCGCTCTATTGGGAATCCTTGCGCTTCTATTCTCTTTCCGGTTCCTGTTGGACCGGTATGAGCTTCTCTACTCGGCGACGGGGGTCGTCTACGGCGCGGGTTACGCCGACGTCTACGCCCGTCTTCCTTTCCTCTACATCTATGCCGGCGCCGCGCTCATTGCAGCCATCCTCCTCTTCGCCTTCGCGGCGGGTAAGAGGTCGGCCCGGGTTCCCCTCATCATCGGCGTCATCGTCGTCGCGACGGCGGGACTTGGGG
>DUKF01000060.1:0-1051 GCA_013329455.1 Methanotrichaceae archaeon
CAGTGATGGACGAGGAGAAGGTAGTGGGGTTCTTCTCGACCCGCGATATAACCGTGGAAGTGGCGAGGTGGTCTTAACCATGAAAGTAAAGGAGATAATGTCGACACCGGTGACGATAGACAAATCGGAGAGGATCGCGCACGCTCTGGACGTCATGGAGAAGCATGATCTTCGAAGGCTTCTGGTCACCAACGACGGCAAGCTCAGCGGTACAATCACCATGCGGCAGATCGCGAGGGTTCTGGGAACCAGGCAGAGGCTGGGCCTGCCCGCCTCCTCGCTCCACGTCACCTCCGCAACCCTGGACTCGGTGATCAAGGTCCACCCCGACATGAAGATCGAGGATGCTGTCCTGCTCCTGCAGAAGACATTGGTTCTTGTGGTTGTGGAGGACGACAAGATCCTGGGCTGGGTGAGGCCAAAAGACATGCTGAAAGCCATCCGAATGACCGGGATCGCCGCCGACGCCATGCGCACACCCCTGACCGCCACTCCCTCCGACAGGCTGGTACACGTCCGGAGGGTGATGCTCGACCAGGACGTGGGACGTCTTCCGGTGATGGAGAACGAAAAGCCTGTGGGGATCATATCGGAACGAGACGTGGCAAAGTCCCTGCGGGCCTTCAGGGACCTGGTTCCAAGCAACCAGCAGGAATCCAGGATCAAGAACGTCCTGGTCTCAGACGTGATGAGTCGTGGCGTCAAGTCGATAAAGATCGACACGCCGCTTGACGAGGCCAGAAAGAAGATGCTGGAAGAGGACCTGGGTGGGATGCCGGTCCTCAACCAGAACAACGAGCTTGTGGGGATGCTAACCAGGAGGTGCTTCTTCGACCACCTGGTGAAGTCGAAATGAACCTTCGGGCCGTGGCGGAGAGGCTGGATATCTCGGCCGAGAGGATGGAGCGGATGGTCGGACGGGTGGTCCGAAGCTCCGACTGGCCCGAACCCCAGCACTTCAGGTTCGACAAGGCCGTCTCCGGCATAGAGGCTGGGACGGTCGTCTTCGACGAGAACGATATCGTCTACGGCTACCCCAAGATAAGGCGGG
>DUKF01000060.1:1070-9032 GCA_013329455.1 Methanotrichaceae archaeon
GGGCGATGATGCTCGCGCCCGCCATCAAAAGACATTTTTCTGAGGGAGTTCTAGTCGAGGAGAAGATGAACGGCCACAACGTTCGGGTGGCGAGCGTGAAAGGAAAGACGATCGCTCTCACCAGGGGTGGATTCATCTGCCCCTACTCAACAGAAGTGGCCAACGATCAGATACCTCCAGAGCTCTTCAAAAACCATCCGGACTTGGTACTCTGCGGCGAGATGGTGGGACCCAAAAACCCTTACGTTCCAAAGGAGGTCTATCCGGCAGAGTCAATGGATTTCTACCTCTTCGACGTCTCTCGAAAGGGGAAGAGAGATATGGAGGGCACTTCGAAAACTCACGCCTTCGCTGAGGAGTACGGGATGAGGTCTGTCCACCTCTTTGGCGAGTTCGGGCTGGAGGAGGCTGCAGGGGAGATAAAAGAGATCATAAAGGACCTGGGTAGTCGCGGTAGGGAGGGGGTCGTCATCAAAGATCCCGCGAACCTGAAAAGCCCCATCAAGTACACCAGTTCCGAGAGCAACTGCAGAGATCTCGAGTTCGCCTTCAGATACTACAACGACTACGGCCAAGACTTCTTCTTCTCAAGAGTGGTGCGCGAGGGGTTCCAGGCAGCAGAGTGGTCCGAGGCTGAGGCCGAGTTCGAGGAGAGGTGTCTTCAGCTGGGCAAGAGCATGCTCGGACCCATGAGGGAGACGGTGGAGGCGAAGATCGCTGGGGATCTGATCGTCCAAGAGGTTGAGATAAAGGTAAAAGACCTCCAGACGGCAACGGACTTCGAGGAGCACTTCAGAAGAATGGGCGTTCGGGCGATCTTCGATTCGCCCCAAGCCTGCCCCGGCGGCCACCTCGTGAAGATAAAAAGGCTCGTCATGAGCACCAACGACAAGACCGAGTCCGTCATCGAGGGGCAGCTCTGGTAACCCTCGTGGACAGATCGAGCCTAATGCTAGAATCAAATAGAATAGTTCTTACGGGATCAGATCGACCTTAGAGGATGGTCACCATGAGCGAAACCTGCGACATAGAGATGGAAGGGCACCTGATAGATTCGCTCACGCTCACAAAAGCGCTGGACAAGATAATGAGCATGGGCGGCGAGTTCGAGATCAAGAAGTTCCGGGTTGGCAAAAAAAAGCACGATACGAGCTACGTGAAGATCGCGATCTCAGGAGAGGACACCGATCATCTCGACCGTATTCTCCTGGCCCTCCACCCTCTCGGCGCACGGGTAATCGAGGCGGAGGACATCCGGCTCGAGATCGCGCCCCTGGACAGAGTTGTGCCCCGGGGCTTTTACTCCACCACCAACCACCTCACCCACGTCCGGTACAAGGGCGCTTGGCTTGAGGTGGAGGACATTCAGATGGACTGCCTGATCATCGTGAAGGACGGGCGGGCGATATGCATTCCCATCGGCCAGATCGAGAAGGGAGACATGGTCGTCGTTGGAACCGCCGGGGTAAAGGTGGTACCTCCACAGCGGCCTCGTGAGAAGACGTTCTTCGAGTTCATGTCGAACGAGGTATCCTCGGAGCGGCCCTCGAGTGAGATCGTAAAGCAGCTGGCAGAGGAGATACTCGCAACCAAGCGGGCTGGAGGAAAGATCGCTGTTGTGGGAGGGCCTGGCATAATCCACACAGGTGCCTCTGAAGCCCTCGCAGAGCTAATCCGGGACGGGTACATTGACGTGCTCCTCGCAGGAAACGCCCTTGCGGTCCACGACATCGAGCGGCAGCTGTTCAGAACCAGCCTGGGGATGGATCCTCATGGAAACTTGACCTCGGCAGGTCACAGAAACCATATCTATGCGATAAGCGAGGTCATAGCCAGCGGCTCGATCAGGCAGGCTGTCGAGGACGGAAAGCTGAAGGGCGGGATCATGTACCAGTGCATCAAGAAGGAGATACCCTACGTTTTGGCGGGATCGATCCGGGACGACGGCCCCCTTCCAGACGTCGTCACCGACACCGTTGAGGCTCAGAAGGCGATGTTCGAGGCCCTTCGGGGAGTAGACATGGTGATAATGATGGCGACTATGCTCCACTCGATCGCCACAGGAAACCTCCTCCCCTCCAGGGTCAAGACGATATGCGTCGACATAAACCCCTCCACCGTGACGAAGCTGATGGACCGGGGGACGGCTCAGGCGATCGGCCTTGTGACCGACATCGGCATATTCCTGCCGAGGCTGGCTGAAGAGGTCCAGAGGCTGGCCGAGGCCCCCTAATCCACGAAGCTTTGCAACAATCGAAAAACGGATCGCAACGCTTAAATTGAGAACGGCTGCTATATGCCAGGTGTGTCAGTGCCGCCGTGGCTTAGCCCGGTAAAGCGGCTGATTCGTAAGGCTTCAGGCCCGATATATCAGCAGGTCATGGGTTCGAATCCCATCGGCGGCTTCTCTTTTTGTCTTCGTCTATGTCAGTCGGGATCAATTTGAGCCTGCGCCTTACGCCTTCCGACGTTCTGTCAACTCCGCAATACTTTATATACCCTCAGTTTAAAAAGGGGGTTTCCGGAGAGACGTGATTATGGAGTCCACCATCAGAATAGAGAACGTCGTCGCCTCTACAAAGCTTGCTGAGGAGTTCGATCTGATCAAGATCGAGTCGGAGCTGGAGGGCGCCGAATACAACAAGGAGAAGTTTCCAGGGCTCGTCTACAGGGTCAAAGCGCCCAGGGCGGCCTTTCTGATATTCACCTCGGGAAAGGTGGTATGCACCGGCGCCAAGAACGTCGCGGATGTTAGGACGGTCATAACCAACATGGCTCAGACCCTGAAATCGATCGGGTTTGAGGACGTCAACCTGAACCCCGAGATCCACGTTCAGAACATCGTCGCCAGCGCCGACCTCAAGACAGATCTCAACTTGAACGCCATCGCTCTTGGCCTAGGCCTTGAGAACATCGAGTACGAGCCTGAGCAGTTCCCAGGCCTCGTCTACAGGATCAAGGTGCCCAAGGTGGTCGTACTGATATTCAGCTCCGGAAAATTGGTAGTTACCGGAGGAAAGTCGCCCGAGGAATGCGAGGAGGGCGTCAAGATCGTGCGGGTTCAGCTGGAGAACCTCGGGCTGCTCTGATCTTCAATTAAAATACCCGATCCGGGCCGGGTCCGTCTCTCGTCAGTTCGGGGTCGGAAGCGCGAAGGCGGTTGAAAGCTGAGCCGGGAGGCTATCTCAACCTCACTCGCGGCTCGCGACTATTATTATTATCTGGCCACATAATCACATAGTCACCGTTGTGGTCTATTCATCCAGTAATTCTATGATCTCTTTCAGGGCGAGGCTCTCCTGAGATCCGGTCAACATGTCTCTCAGGGTGAACTTCCCCTCTTCGACTTCTTTTGGCCCTATTATCACGGCAAAGCTTGCGCCGATGTTGCTCGCCTGCTTCAGCTGGGCTCCAAGCCCCCGGCCCATCACGTCCAGGGCAACGGGCATTGGAAGACTTTCTCGCAGCTCTATTGCAGCTTTTACCGCTTCGGATCGAACCTGTGGCACGAAGACGACAGCCACCGGGGAGGGAGGCTTCTCCTCAAGGGCGACTATCTCCATGATCCTGTCAAAGCCTATCCCAAAGCCGGTCGATCTAGTCTTCTGGCCTCCAAGAAGGCCCGCGAGCTGGTAGGTCCCGCCGCCGCAGATCTGGTTTTGGGCCCCAAGACCCGTCGCGTAGATCTCAAAGACGGTTCCGGTGTAGTAGTCGAGGCCTCGGACTATCTCGAAGTCGACCGTCGCCTTGACGCCGTAGCAGTCCAAAAGGTCCACCAGCTCCTGGAAGCGGACGAGGTCAAGATCAAAGGGCGCGGCCCGATCAGACCTTGCAGCCCTGTCACCCGAATCCGAGTCCCCAGAGGGAGCAGCCTCCAAAGATTCCGTTTTCGCATCTTTAGAGGGCTCTTCTGATATTTTGGAGAGGTCTTCAGCCATCTCCATCGCCCGATCAAGGGCCCGCCTCCCCTTGAGGTCGATCAGCTCGAGGAGGCCGAGGTGGTCTGCCCCGATCTCCTGGAGCTTTTCAGCGAGAAGGGCCCGCTCCTTTTTGTCGATGAACTTCATGACCGCTGGTCTTTCAGAAGCCGGGATCATCCTCATCATTGTTCTGATCAAACCGAGATAACCCAGATGTAGGTCTCCGTTGACGCCAGCGCTTTTGATCAGCTTCTGGGCAAGGGCGATCACCTCCGCCTCGGCGTCGGGACGGTCGCTCCCGATCAGCTCCGCCCCGAGCTGCCAGAACTCCCGGAACCGGCCGCGCTGGGGCCGCTCGTACCGAAAGCAGTTTCCAAAGTAGTGAAGCCGGAGGGGTTTTGGCGCCATCTGAAGCTCGTTCACGTACATCCTCATCACCGGGGCCGTCAGCTCCGGCCGGAGGGCGAGGTCCCGACCGCCCTTGTCCTTGAAGGCGTAGATCTCCTCGGTGATCGACTGGCCCGACTTTATGGTAAATAGCTCCAGGTGCTCGAAGGTGGGGGTCGATATCTCCAAGTAGCCCCACCGTTCAAGCAGGTCCTGCATCCGCTTCCTGACGGCGCCCCTCTTGAAGGAGTCTTCGGGCAGGAAGTCTCTGGTCCCTCTCGGTCTTTGGATCGTCATGCCACTATCGCCCATACTGCCAGGCCCCTTATAACTTTTGGGAACGAGATTTTCCCTAATACTTTCGCCCCGCGAGCCTCGACTTTTTGTAGGACGGTGGAGAATGTGTGGATTGTGAGGTCGCCACCCTGAAGTGCGACCTACATTGTCACGATAATCAACATCTGAGGCCGGGAGAGGTCCCCTTCAAATCCCCCTTCATTTACCTCTCCCATAAGCCTCCATTTTTCTCCATTGATCAAATTTTCCTTTTGCTGATTTTGATCTTTTCGTCGTCCCTGAATTATTTTTCCAGGCGGCATTACTTCCGCCCCGCGCGAACAACTTCGATATAAAACGACAAACCTTATGAGCCGTTGATCGGTCCCCCTCCGAAGATGATCCTCTCCCGGATCTCTTTTCGAGGTGGGAAAACGGGGAAAATGGATCGGTGAGATGAAATTGGTAGCTGTGGAGATTAACGAAGGGTCCCTGATGATAACCATGATCGGCACGATGACTGGCGCCCTAGTGACCCTGATCTTCTGCTACCTCGCCTTCCGCGTGAGCCTCGAATCGAGGCTGAAGGACCTTGAGCACCAGGTCGAGATCCTCGAGGATCTGGAGGAGGCCTTTCTGGCCCAGGAGGAGAGTATAAGAGATCTTGAGATGGTGGCGAGCCGCCTGGAGGTTCTGCCCAGGGATGGGATGACATGCCCAGTGGCGCGCGACAGATCGATCGAGGACGACAGGATTATTCCGAGATGCGATTAGCGCCCTGGGCGCCCGATCTCGCCATCTCCGCAAAAAATTGAGGCGTTCAGTCCCGCTTCGGCTCAATGCTCAGTACTCGGACTCGTTCTCTTTCTTCTCGGTCATCTCCTTTGCGGCCTCATCATCGCCGTAACCGGTCATCTCCTTGGCCTTGTCCCCCGTCTCTTTGGTCTTGTCCTCTATCTCCTTGATATCATCCATCGGGGCGGATTCTCCTTGTTCCTCGACGCTTGCAACGCTCACTTCATGGGAGTCCTCGGATGCCGCTTTCTTCTCCTCCTCGTCCTCGCTGACGCAGCCGCAGGCGAAGGCCGCGACCAGGACGAGAACCAGGGCCAAAATCCAGCTATGCTTGAACATGACAAGGAACTTGGGGGGGAAATGTTAAAAAGTTGACGTTCCGACCTGGACAAGTGAGAAGCATTTAAAGCGGGACGATGTGGCCGACTTCAAAACAAAAGGTTGATAAGAATCGAGGAGTATCTTGAGCATAATGAACACCGAAACTCGGTCCTCACAGGTAATATTCTTCCTCGGTGCGGGCGCATCGGTTGCTGCAGGAGTTCCCACAACATATGACTTTGTTGATCAATTTATAGAGTATATGGGAGATAAAGATACAGATGAACAATCTAAAATTAAGGATATAATTGAAATTTTAAAGAGCTGGACTCCGGACGGGGTTGATATCGAAATCTTGTTGGAAACATTAACAAAACTAAAGAATAAAGACCAAGAGCCAATACTTCAATTCTGTATGGATGGTAATCTAAAGCTAGACGGAGATTTCGAAAAGCTAATAAAAGATTTGAAAGATTTTATTAAATCCAAAACTATGGTTCATGCTGAAACGATTGATTACCTTCGTCATCTTCGCGGTTTCGTGATAGATGCTAAGAATCGGGCTACACCCACGCCATTAGACATAATCTCACTTAATTATGATACGTGCATCGAACAATTTTGTAACATTCACGAAATGAGCTATCAGGACGGTTTTGATATTTATTGGAATTTAAAGACGTTTGAGAGAGAAGATGCCGATATTCGTCTTTATAAATTACACGGTTCAGTTTTGTGGTATCAAAGTGATCGGGGGAATTTTATTAAATTGCCTATACTGTCAGAGGATAGTAAAATTCAGCTCTTCTCCCGCGAATATGCTGAAAACCTAATGCTGTACCCAATGCAAAAATGGGATTATGCAGAGCCGCTTTTAGAATTGATGGTTCGAATTAAAGGGTTGATACAATCAAAGATTCGCGAACTTGGTGAAGAATCCGAATCGTTGAAATTTTTAATAGTCGTCGGATATTCCTTTAGAGATGAGCATATAAAGAAAATTGTATGGGATGCCGCCAGGAGAAATACGAAGTTGTATGTCATAATAATTGACCCAAATGCGTATCAGATATATCATGATAGAGTTAAATATTATGATAGTGAAGGAGAAATAGCGTCTCATCTTAGTGGGCGAGTTATATACCTACCATATAAATTTGAAGAAATAGTATCTATTCTTAAAAATGATTATGTGTCTAACTTGAATGAAGGCATAAGACTTGTAGAAAAATGTCAAAAAAATGAGGATATAGGTGAGTTTGTTCGATGGACAGAATGTATTAAGCCACTTATCGATGCAGAATATCATGAGATGGTAGAAAATATAATAAAAACAAAGAATATAATGAAGGAATTAGATTGGGGACTTAATTCTAAAATATCAATAAAAATTGGTATGAGTCTCTTATTAAATAAACAATATGATCAGGCATCTAAATACTTAGATCAGTTTTATAGCACGATTGAGGACGTTATCACGGATTTAATAAAAGGCAACATATCTGAAAGTGGATACGCGAGTCTCGAAATTAACAGTCATGGTCTGCACGAATTCGAACGTGTAATCGCAGATTTATATGATTTTTGTAAAATACGGCATAAAATGTGTAGTGGTAGTGATTATGATGTGGATCAATTGACTAAATTCATATCAATGTTTAATAAAATATTAGAATATATAAAAATCTTGCCTAAAAGGCGCCAAATAGATCCACAGACATATAGACCCCTTGATCCATATTTTAATGAGAGATATGCCGAATTTATTGATAAAGATACATCTACAGATAGAAAGATCGAATTGAAATCAGAATTAGAATCGATGATAAAAGATGAAGAAACAACGATAATAAGAGATATTGTTGAGTTATCAAAGATAAGTTCCCAAGTTTAGGCTTGCTTATTCGAAAGCCTTCCCACCGAAAAGAAGCTATTGGATATGTTACTCTTATCATCCCCATTCATTTTATCCGCCTTAACTCCTGAGCAACCTTCTCTAAATCAAACTTCTCCGGATCGAAATAACCGCCGATCCAATCGATGCGGTCTTCATGCACGGGATCAAGAATCGCCGCCACAGTCCCGAACATTAGGTCACTCCTTCCTCGCCGTCGCTTTTCCCTCCGCGAGAAGTATCGCCTCTTCAGGGCTCTCGGCCTTGAGCATACCCTCGATGTTCCAGTCGCCAAGATCGATCACCAACTTGTCCATCTGCGTTTTTAATGACATGATATTCCTATTGGAACATCATGTCATTAAAAAC
>DUKF01000169.1 GCA_013329455.1 Methanotrichaceae archaeon
GGGGGAGAGGAGCCGATCGAAGAGGACTACCTCAGCCTCCTCGATCAGCCTCTTCGCTCTCAAGGTCACAAGCTCCGGATCGCCGGGACCTGCCCCAACCAGGTAGACCTTGCCACTCTCAGCTTTTTGCAACTTCCCTCACCGCCTCTTCTGCAAGATCGCGTCCGCCCATCTCCACCAGCTCTCTGCTCAGCTTTTTTGCCCCACTGAGGTGATCGGCCGCCGAAATCCTCTTGTCGACCCTCACAAACCTCGTACCGTCCAGGGATAGGACCTCGGCCAAGACCCTCAGCTCGTCTCCCTCAAGCCGGGCGTAAGCCGCCATCGGGACGACGCAAGATCCTCCGATCGCCTCCAAGATAACCCGCTCGCACTCGGTCTCCATCCTTGTGGGCAGATGGTCGATCGGCCGAACCCGCTCCTCTGCCCGACCTTTCGTAGCCACCACAGCGATCGCTCCCTGGTTTGCAGAAGGGACGAACTTCTCCGGATCCAAAACCGAGTATTTCGGATGGTAGCCCATCCTCTGGATCCCAGCCTCGGCGAGGACGATCGCCCTGTAGTTCCCCTCTTTGAGCTTTCGAAGTCTCGTCTCGAGGTTTCCTCTCAGGCTCTCGATGACCAGGTCAGGCCTCGCCCTTCGAAGCTGCGATGCTCTCCTCATGCTGCAGGTCCCGACGACGGCCCCTTCCTCGATATCTTCGAGGGCGGCTCCGTCGTCGCTCACCAAAACGTCGAGGGGCGAATCCCTGGGAAGGGTTGCAGCGATCACCAGGCCCTCCGGCCTTTTGGTGGGAAGGTCCTTCATGCTGTGGACTGCAACGTCGATATTTCCTGCGACCATCCTGTCGTCGATCTCCCTCACGAAAAGGCCCCTTCCCGAGACCTGGTGGAGGGGCCGGTCAAGGACGTGGTCTCCCTTCGTCTTCACGATTTGAAGCTCCGCCTCTATTCCCCTCGCCTCGACTAGAGAGATCACGGTCTCGGTCTGCCGCAAAGCCAGGGGGCTTCCGCGGCTCCCCACGATCAGCCTAACAGGTTTGACTTGTAAGCCTCCAGAGTTTGGTTTATATCGTCTTCAGAGTGGGCAGCGGACAGGAAGTTCGTCTCGAACTGGCTTGGAGGCAGAAATATGCCCGATTTCAGCATCCTTTGGAAGAAGGCGAAGTACCCCGCCTTGTCGCAACTGAGGGCCTCGACGTAGTTTTTCGGAGCATCTCCGAAGAATATCTTGAACGTGGAAGCGATCCCGACGACCGAATAGTTAAGCCCCAGGTCCTCGACGATCTGCGACAACGCCTTTCGCATATCGTCACCGGTGGAGTTCAGCCTCTCAAGGATCCTCTCTTTTTCCAGAACGTCCAGAGTCGCCATCCCGGCGGCAAGAGACGTCGGACTGCCGTTGAAGGTTCCCGCCTGGTATATCCCGCCGATGGGAGCGACTTTTTCCATCAGCTCCCTCTTGCCGCCCACGACGCCGATGGGAAAGCCGCCGCCGATAATCTTGCCCAAGGTCGTCATGTCGGGAACGATGCCGTAGTGGGTCTGGGCCCCGCCCAGGCTGAGCCGAAAGCCCGTGATCACCTCGTCGAAGATCAAAATGACGTCGTGATCCTTTGTGAGCTTCCTTACACCCTCTAAGTATCCTGCATCCGGCAGGATCGGTCCGATGTTTCCCAGGACAGGCTCCATGATCACCGCTGCCACCTCGCCCTCGAATTCGGTGAGGACCTTCTCGATGGCCCCAAGGTCGTTGTAGGGGACCTGGAGGGTGTTTTTGGCCGTGTCCTTGGGAACACCGAGGGAGTCAGGAATCCCCAAGGTGGTGGCCCCGGACCCTGCCTTTACGAGGACCGAGTCGTGGGCACCGTGAAAGCCGCCCTCGACCTTGACTATCCTGTCCCTGCCGGTGTAGCCGCGGGCGATCCTGATGGCCGCCATCGTCGCCTCAGTCCCGGTGTTGACGAACCTGAGCATATCGATGCTCGGGTAGAGGTCCACGATCCTCTCGGCAAGCCTGACCTCCAGCTCCGATGGTGTGCCGTAGAGCCAGCCCTGCTCCAGCTGACGTACGACCCGCTCCATGATTTCGGGGTGTCTGTGTCCCAGGATCATGGGACCGTAGCCGAGACAGTAGTCGATGAGCTGTTTTCCGTCCACGTCCCAGAGGCGGGGGCCCTCGGCCCTGGAGACGTAGAAGGGGTATGGGGATATGGCCCTGACCGGGCTGCTGACGCCCCCAGGCATCAGCCTCTTTGCGACATCGAAGAGCCTGCTAGAGGCATCAGAACTCATGAAACATGCACCGGAGAGGATGACCCGTTGAAGATTAATCAACCTTGCGATTAGCCGAGCTGGTCGTAATAACTTTTAACCTACCATTCAGCCGAAAGAAAACAATGGATCGGGAGAGATCGATAGGCCCGGCGGGAGAGGTCAGCTGATCTCTTTCCAGGCCTTCTCCTCTGCCCTTCTTGAAACCTCTCTCAAGGGAATATCGACCTCAGCAGCGATCCTTTTGCAGTCCTCGTGCTCGGCTTTGATGTGTAGCTTCTCGTCCCCAACGAAGCTCACCTTCACTCGGACCTGGAAATTTTTGCCTTCGATCTCGACATCGATCGTCCTCTCCTCCCTACGGGCGACGTATCTGTGAAGGCTCGGAAAGATCCTGATCCCGAGGCTTCCTGTCTCCCTCATCACGATCCGGGCGAGCCGGTCCATTTCTTCCCTTCTCGCTATCACCTTGACGATGCTACCGGGCCTTCCCTTCTTCATCACCGCCGGGACGATCGAGACGTCCAGGGCCCCTTCATCCATCAAAAGGTCGATGAGGTTTCCGAGGATCTCTCCGGTCACGTCGTCGACGTTCGTCTCCATCTGGACCACTCGATCGTGATCAGGATGGGCATGGAAATGGGTGTGACTGGGCCGAGCTGCTGCCTCCTCCACCAGATCGCCGACAACGCCGCGGAGCAGGTTTGGGATCTCCAAATCTTTTGTGCCAGCGCCGTACCCCACGGCCCCGGTCCCGATGAGGGGATAATCGTCCGCGATCTCGTCTGCAAACTGGGCCAGGATCGCTGCGCCCGTCGGCGTCAATAGCTCCCCTTCGACCGGCCCACCCCTCCAGAGGAGGCCCGACTCCAACAGAATCTCGAGGGTCGCCGGGGCCGGGACCGGGAGGCGACCGTGGGCTGCGATGACAGTCCCCGATCCGGCGGATATCGGAAGCGAAATAACCCTCTCGACCGCGAGGCTCTCAAGCCCCGCACAGCTTCCGGCTATGTCGGCCAAGGCGTCGAGGACTCCGATCTCGTGGAACCGCGCCTCCTCCTGAGCGACGCCGTGGACCTTCCCCTCGGCCGCGGCCAGGATCTCCATGATCCTTTTGGCCCGGTCGAGAGCGGAGGGTGCAAGCCTCGCCCCCTCCAGAATCGACCTCGCCTCCGCGAGGGTTTTGTACCTCTTCCCGCCCGCCTGGACCCTGACCCTCGCAGCCCCGATGTGGTGCTTCTCGTCTCTGGAGATTTCGAGGCTGCAGCCCACAGACTCCACGGCAGCCCTGACCATCTTGGTGTCTGCGCCCAGGTCCAGAAGACAGGCCATGATCATGTCGCCGGAGGCCCCCGACGAGGGGTCGAAGAGGAGGACTCTCATGGTTGGTAACTGACGTCCTGCCTCGTTAAATAAAAATTGGTCTCGATCTGGCTGATCTTTCGGAGGGGCATCGGGCACTCTTCCGAAGGACTCGTCTCTTCGAAATCTGTCAGAGATCCTCGAACCGCTCCACGATCCACCTGTTCCTGACTTCAGGATGGAAAATGATGCCGTAGATGGGCCTCTCAGAGTGCTTGAAGGCCTCGATCGAATCCGGCCGCCCTGCAACAAGGTCAAAGCCCGGGGGCGGGGTGACGCCACTGTTGTGAAGGTGGTAGCCCTCGATCTCGCGAGGCTGCCCGAGGAGGGGCGTTTCCTTGACGATATCGATCTTTTCAAGGCCGATTTTGGGCTGAGGGACGATCTCGCCGCCGAAGACTGAGGAGACAACCTGCATCCCCGCGCAGATCCCCAGGAGCGGCTTATCGATGGCTTCGATCCAGGAGAATAGGTCGATCCTTCTAGCGTAGAGTTTGTCCTTGAGAGCCGTGCCACAGAGGATGATCCGATCGGATCTTTCGATCACATCATCGGTAAGTTCGGTGAAGTGAAGAATCTCGTATTCGGATCCCGTTCGCCTCACAGAATTTGCGATCGGATCGACGAACTCGTACCTTGAGAGAAAGCCCGGCTCGCAGCAGAGGTCGACTACTAGGATCATTTTTCCACCAGCCTCGCATCCTCGATTGTGAGTCGGCCCCTGTAGTTCTCGTAGCTCTTCGAGGCCTTCAGGATCTCGATCCTTTTCGCGAATATGGGGCCGTCGAGGACGAAGGTCTCAAGCTCTCCACCCTCGCCGGAGGGATTAATTCTGTACTTTTTCTGGAGGGCTTCNNTTCTGATCCTCTCCTCATCGATGGCAGCTCCAACCCACGATTCGTCGAGGGGATAGGCGAATACCCCGGTGATGATCACCTCAAACCCCTCCGAGACAAGCAATTTGAGATACTCAACCTGGTCGATCTGCCAGAGGGGGTTGAAACACCACAGGTCCAGGTCACGGCAGATCCTCTGGACCCTGGCGGCCTGGTAGACCGACTCGATCGCCCCTGTGACAACACCTTCGATCCCGTATCTTTTCACTGCGGCCGCTATCGCATCTCTCAGGTCGGAAAGCTCGATCTCCTCCTCGCCTTTCGTCGGCCAGGTGAGGAGAGGAATGTTCATAGCCTCGGCGATGAGATCGGTCCTTTGGACGTTCGGCGTGTGGAACATGTAGCTATCCTCGTTCTCAGAGACTATCGTTATCAAGCAAGCGACCGAGTCGTTTTCCATGGCTCTTTTGCATGAAAAGACCGAATCCTTACCGCCGGAGAAGAGAACGCCGAGCAACACGGCGAAATAGTCTGTCCCGGCGTCTAAAAAGGTGTTGGTGATCGGCCGTGCAACATATTCGATAGAAGATGAAAGAAGACGAAAAGCCCTCTTTCGGTCCACGTGCTTTCATAGCTTCGAGGAGTGGGGGGGCCGATCAAAGTTCCTTTTTCACGGAAAATCGTGTACTCTCAGGATTAATCATTTATATCAAAGGATCTTCTTGGCGAGAGGCGATGCAGGGATCGCATGCCGCAATATGCATATGTGATATTAATTATATATCACAGTTGTAGGACGAGTCGGCGGTGCGAATCGGTCGAAGGGAGACTGCGGATGGCGCAACGCAACGCAGCCTATAACCTTCGCCAACGGAAGGAGGCTTCAAAGACGATGTTCCAGAAGACGCGAGAGTTTGAACTTTCGTCTGGGGCCTAATTCGGAGGAAATACTCGTCTGAATGCTGGTTTGCGGTCGCTCGAGCGCCAGGAAGGATTTAAATGTCGTCTTTATCGTCCAGGTTTGTTTCGGGAACCGAATTTGAATCTTACGAAGATTTTAAAGAAAATTTAAAGATAATCGCGCCGGATAACTTCAACTTCGCTTTTGACGTGGTGGACGTTTACGCGAAAGAGGATCCGGAGAAGATCGCTCTTGTCTGGTGTAACGATCTAGGCGAAGAGAAGATCCTCACCTTCAGGGAGCTGAAACGCGAAAGCGACAAGGCCGCAAACCTCTTCAGAAATTGCGGGGTCAGAAAGGGCGATGCGGTCATGCTGACTCTCAAGGGCAGATACGACTTTTGGATCTGCATGGTTGGGCTCCACAAAATCGGCGCTTTGGCGATCCCGGCAACCCACATGCTGAGGGCGAAGGATATCGCATACCGAATAAATAAAGCGAACTTGAAGATGATAATCTGCATCGAGGAGGACGGCGTCCCTGAAGAGGTCGATGGCGCCTGCAAGGAGATCGATGGAGCACAGCCCGTCAAGGCCAAGGTCGGCAAAGGCATGGACAAGGTTGGCTGGCTGAACTTCAGAAAAGAGCTTGAAAAATCCCCCTCAGAGTTCCAGAGACCTGCGGGCGACGAGGCGACGAATAAAGGAGACGTCCTCCTCGCGTACTTCACCTCCGGCACCACCGGCTACCCCAAGATGGTGAAGCACGATCACACCTACCCCCTCGGCCACATACTAACGGCGAAGTTCTGGCAGAACGTCGTCGAGGACGGCCTTCACTACACCGTCGCCGACACTGGCTGGGCGAAATGCGTCTGGGGCCAGATCTACGGCCAGTGGATAGCAGGGTCAGGGGTCTTCGCCTACGACTACGATAGGTTCGACGCCGAAAGGATGATGGAGATGGCCACCAAATTCGGCGTCACCACATTCTGCGCTCCGCCCACCATTTACAGATTCATGATAAAGGGGGATATGTCGAAGTACGATTTCTCTCCTCTCAAGTACGCCGTCACTGCCGGAGAGCCCCTCAACCCCACCGTCTACGACAAGTTCCTCGAGGCGACGGACCTGCGACTGATGGAGGGTTACGGCCAGACCGAGACGGTCGTCGCCATCGCCAACTTCCCCTGGATGGACCCGAAGCCCGGCTCGATGGGAAAGCCCTCGCCAGGGTACGACATCGTCCTGGTGGACAAAGACGACCGGATCTGCGACGTCGGCGAGGAGGGTGAGATCGTGATCAGAACCGATGAGGGTAAGCCCCCAGGTCTCTTCATCGACTACCACCTCGACTCCGAGAGGATGAGAAACACCTGGCACGACGACTACTACCACACCGGAGACACCGCCTGGATGGACAAGGACGGATACTTCTGGTTCATCGGGAGGACCGACGACATGATAAAGAGCTCTGGCTACAGGGTCGGTCCCTTCGAGGTGGAGAACGCCCTCATGTCCCACCCCGCGGTGATGGAATGCGCCGTCACGGGAGTTTCAGACCCCATGAGGGGTCAGGTGGTGAAGGCGACGTTGGTCTTGACGAAGGACTACAAGCCCTCCGATGATCTGAAGATCGAGCTTCAAAACCACGTGAAGAAGGTGACAGCGCCTTACAAGTACCCCAGGATCATCGAGTTCGTGGAGGTCCTACCGAAGACGATCAGCGGAAAGATCAGGCGGATCGAGATCAGGGAGAAGGACGAAACGCGGACCTAATAAAGATGCCCGCCAAAGTTTATAAATTTTTGAAAGGATACAGATACGTCGGGGTGAGGTGAATAGATGACCTACTCGGTGAAGCTGATATCGATCGAGGAGAAGGCAACCCTCGCGGAACAGTACGCATCCCAGGTCAAGTACGAGGTGAAGTCGGACATCTACGGCTGCTGCATCAAGCTCCTCACGGGCTTGGCAGAGGTTAGAGATCGGTGGGAAGAGAATTTCTACTTCATATCCCAGAACATAAGGTCCCACGCTAGGCTTTACGTCGTTGAGGATGCCGATGTAGAGGACGACCAGGTCCTGTACGACCCCCAGTCCAAGACCGCTTTTCTCGTGAACGTCGGCTACTACGGCTGGATCAAGTCTCTCGCCCTCAGCGCCGCGGGAGACGTCCTCGAGGACGAGCACGGAATCTACTCAGTCCACGGCGCCTGTCTCGACCTCCAAGGAAGGGGCCTATGCATCNNATTCGGTCCACGGCGCCTGCCTCGATCTCGGGGGACGGGGTCTATGCATCCTCGGCGGGTCTGGGGCAGGGAAGACGACCCACACCTACGGCCTTCTTCGAAGATCCGAGACGAGGGTCGTCTCCGACGACTGGTTCTACGCTCGAATTTACGGAGACGACGTCCTAGCCTATGGCTCCGAGAAGAACTTCTACATCAGGGCGGAGCTCTCCCAGATCTGGAAAGAGTTCTCGGGCCTGATCGATCACGCCAAGTTCGATGAGGAGGGCAGAGGCGTCGTCGACCTTCGCTGGGCGATCGGCAAAGGCCGGATCCTCCCTCTCACCACCCTCAACATGGTGATCATCCTGAAGCAGGACCCCGAAGATGAGGAGATCCAAAGGAGGCTGGAGCCGAAAGAGGCCCTGAAGATCCTGGAGGAAAACGGCTACTATAACCCCCACCTCATGGTGAAAAGCGAGTTCAAGCAGAGCCTTCGGAGCGGTTTCTTCGATGCTCTGTTCTCCAGAGTCCCCGTATTTATGGTTAACACCGTAAAGACGCCCGAAGAGAGCCAAAGAACGATCGGGAAGTTGATCTCCGGAAGTCTTGGGCCGGGCCCGGCACAATGACGAAAAAGAGGTTGAACGTATCGGCTCTTCGAGCTTCGCCTTTTTAACCTTTCTTTGCTTCCTTTTTTCGCTAGCTAAGGCCTGACGTAGACCCAGCCTTCGGTCTGTTTTTTTACCAGCTCTCCCGTTCCAGAGGGTACGACTTCGGCCAGGTCGAAGAACTCCTCTTTCTCCAGCCCCATGGCACGGAGGCTTTTCGAGCAGAGGATGAAGCGGACGCCCTTTTTGGCCAGCTTATCGACCCTATCGCCGTAAGGCCCGGTCTTGAGAAGGGCCTTCACGCCTTCCGAGTTCGTCACAAGCTCCGCTTCCGCCTGGTCTTCACCCAGGTCGGCCAGGAGATTTCTCACGTTGTTCAAGGCGAGATTGGCCTTCTCGATCTCGGTCAGATGAAAGACTGCTCGATATTTTTTCATGGCGAATTCCCCACCAATTTCGGTGTATCACCCCATAAACCTAATCCTTTTTCTAACCTGCTCTCAATTCAAAAGTTTGAAATATATAAAGTATAATATTAAATATAAATATATGCTTAAATTATCGTGCAAAATGATCTTGCGAAAAATGCCAAAAAGGAGGTATAGGAGGGAGGGATTGGCAGCCGACAACTGCCGTACGTTACTACGGCATTCGTCTTATATATGGGTTTTGGTCTGGGGATTTCTGCGCGCTGCCGTCATCTCCCGCAGACTTGAGACGAACTCGAATCGGGACTTTTCAATTTCAACTGGGAATTGAAGATCCAGCATTTCGGTTCAGATCCTGACCGATAGGTTGATCTTCGCGTCGATTTACAACTCTCTTCGATGTCGGGCGATCTGGCGGTAATATTCGACGTTGCTGGCACCATGCTGAAGATGTACCGGGTGGCTAAAGACATCTCCAGGACCGTCTTAATGGAGGGGATAGTCACAACAGAGCTAGTCATGGAGACAGGTGGGAGAGCCCTGGTGATACCGCAGCTCGATCCGGAGAAGGTCATGGAGACCCCCCCCGAGATGCCTCTCAGCATCTTCTTCCAGGATGGGGAGAGAGACGTCAAGATAAGCTGCTCAAGCACGCCAGTGTCCGAAGATGAGGTACTCTCGGTCCTTCTCACCTCCAAGGTCGAGGTGAGCAATCTCCAAGAGACGCTGACGGCGGTCTGTGCCCGCTGTCCGCGGTTCTACTACACCACGGGGCTGATAGTGGATGTGGAGGCTGGAAAGGTAACCCACACCGTCAGCACAGGCGGCAGGCCTTTTCCGGCCCTCGAGATCGTTCTGAAAGAACTCGATGGGATGGGCGCCGACATCTTCGTCGCCTCCGGAGACAGCATGCGCAGCCTCTCGGGCCTCACCAAGTGCAGAGGGATAAAAGAGGAGCGCATATACCCGGCCTCAAAGCCGCGACAAAAAGAGGAGATCGTAAAGAGCCTCAAGAACGACTACAGACTGGTTGTCATGGTCGGAGATGGGCTCAACGATCGGTACGCTCTGGAGGCGGCAAATCTCGGAGTGCTTACGGTCCAACAGGACAGCCGTCCAACGACGGAGCTCATCGAGGCAGCGGACGAAGTCATAGACGATATAAGGAAGCTCCCGGGCCTAGTGAGAGATCGGCTCAGTGGAATCCCCCTATCATGAGGTTCGACGATTCCACATTTTCATTCACGAAGAGACCTTCGGGGAAAAATTCGATTTGCAGTCGTAAATTGGCAATTATCTCAAACATTAACAAAATTGTCATTCATGCTCACCATTTCCAGGGTACGAAATTAATTATTAAGAAAACTATTTATACTTGGGTCGAGATCACTATACGTAGCGGTCTTTTCGGTACCTTATAAGAGGAGGATGAGATATCGGATAATGTACTGAGATTGAGATAAGGAGTACTGGACTAATGTTTGAAGAGCTTTTAGAAGTTTATAAAAAGAAAGTTGTAGAAAGTGAGCGTGAGCTCGAAGAGACCCAGGCGATGATAGGTCTCATCATGGCCGTGGAAAATATGTCCAACATGCTCAGCATGAAGCAGCAGGACGTCGATCTATTGGGAAGACTGATCGACCAGGTAGACCACCTATCAAAAGAGGTGGCAGATCTCAAAAGCCAGATGAAGACGAGACAGACCAGATCCTCTATCACCCGGAATCATAAGGTCAACGGGGGAAATGCCCTCGACAACCACACAGTGACCCTGATCGATCTTATGAAGGAGAGGCCTGGAAGATACACCACCAGCGAGCTCGTGGACATGCTAGGCCTGAACAAGACCACGGTGATTAGCGTGATGAAGCGCGCCGTCGAGATGGATCCATCCCACGTCAAGCTCACTCAGGGAAAGAGGCGAAAGCTCTACCTATCCTACACCCCGGAAGATCAGGATCAGGGTGAGAAGAAGGAGGCAGACTCGACATTTGATGACGCGGACAGGATGCGTCTTGAGCTAATGTCAATGACCTGAAGAAGGTTGTTCGATCAGGTTTGGCCGATCGTCTGTTAGCGTGGACTCTGAGCATTCGGCCAGTTCAATCGAATCTCGCCTTGTCAATCCTTTTCAGGAGGGCACTATGGAAATAAATATAAACAGATCCGGGTCCTCCTAAAGATCACGTCCGGTCTGACGAAAGGCCGGGATTCATAATGTCCAGGGCTGGTGCTTTGCATCTGATGCAGTTCTGACTTTCCAGTCCAATGGAAAGCGTGAGTGGGGGGTTAGATCAGTCCGCTTGCATCTCTTCTAGAACCCATTTCACAAACCTGAGG
Source organism: Methanotrichaceae archaeon (assembly GCA_013329455.1). Classification (GTDB taxonomy): domain Archaea; phylum Halobacteriota; class Methanosarcinia; order Methanotrichales; family Methanotrichaceae; genus Methanocrinis; species Methanocrinis sp9297u. Next base: position 10,983 of record DUKF01000169.1, read on the forward strand.
GCGATCCGGTACGCTTTCTCAACGTCCTGCAACATAAGAACGTCCGCCTCCACCTCGGAATCGAGATGCTCCTCCAACAGATCCAAATCCAGGCCTCCAAGATCGTCGGGATAGCCTCCGTTTTCAACCTCATATGCTATCCGCCCGAAGGCAGGGGCCAGCCATTGGCAAAGACGACTTTGGTCTTCGGTCCACTCCTCGGATAGTATCTTTTTCATCTCCTCAGTCATGACATTATCGTCGAAGGTCCATACTTCACAAGAGGGCTCCTTGGCCTCGCCCAACCTGCTGACGTTGATCCCCTTCTTCAAGACACGAAGCAGTCTCTCTTTCCTCGCCGGCACGCTGAAACCTCCAAGAACGCTCAGAACGGGAGCGATTTTTGGAAAAACTAGACTGATATTGGCCGGACGAATATTAAATCTCGTCGATAAGAGATCGATCGGGTAAATATAAAACGGAATAGAACATCTCCCTTCCATTGCCAAGGAGGTATTGGAACGATCGACGTGAAGGCCTTTCTGATCGACCTTGACGGGGTCCTCTACGTGGACAAGACCCCGATAGCGGGGGCAAAGGAGACCGTAGCCATGCTAGAGGAGAGGGGATACCGATATCGGTTCGTCTCTAACACCACCTCGAAGTGCAGAAGCACCCTCGCGAAGTTCCTCGGCGGGATGGAGTTTGAGATACCCGAGGATCAAATATTCACCCCGGCGATCGCCGCTGCCGAGCGGATCCGGGCCGAGAAGGACAATAAGTGCTTCCTTCTCACAAGAGAGGACGTTCGCAGAGACTTCGAGGAAGCGGGCGTTCCCCTCGCTGATGAGGAGGTGGACTTCGTGGTGGTGGGGGATGCGGAGACCGACTTCACCTTCGACCGGCTGAACAAGGCCTTTCGGCTGGTAATGGACGGGGCGGAGATCATAGCCCTCGAGAAGGACCGGTACTGGATGGGAGCCGACGGTCTTTACCTATCTGCGGGACCTTTCGTTTACGCCCTCGAGTACGCCACTGGGACCCTGGCCGATGTGGTTGGAAAACCGTCTTCTGACTTCTTCGAGATGGCCCTCGCGGAACTTCGGGCCTCGCCCGAGGAGACGGCCATGATCGGCGATGACATAAACACCGACGTCGGCGGGGCTCAGAACGTGGATATGACAGGGATTCTCGTCAAGACCGGAAAGTACAGGGAAGATGTGGTGGAGTACTCGAACGTCATCCCCGACCTCATCCTAGAATCGATCGCAGAGCTGAGGGCGTATCTTTGAATAAGTCGTCGAAAACCAGCAAGAAAGAAAAGGGAGTCTGGCCACTGCCCAAGGACCGCGGAAGGATGGTTC
>DUKF01000002.1:0-7692 GCA_013329455.1 Methanotrichaceae archaeon
AGTACTCTTCGAGAGCGGCCCTGGCCGTGACGAAGGCGAGGTTGTTTCCCCGGAAGGTGCCGTTGTGCTCTCCGGGCTTCCACTGGTCGAACTCCGGCTTCATAAGAACGAGGGAAAGGGGCAGTCCGTAGCCACTCAGAGACTTTGAGAGGGTGATGATGTCCGGCGAGATCCCGGCCTCCTCGAAGCTGAAGAAGGTCCCGGTCCTTCCGCACCCCACCTGGATGTCGTCGACGATCATGAGGATGCCGTGCTTGAGGCAGACCTGCTCGAGGGAGCGGAGCCATTTGAAGCTGGCCACGTTGATACCGCCCTCGCCCTGGATCGTCTCGACGATCACGGCTGCGGGATGGTCGAGGCCGCTGCTCCTGTCGGTGAGCATCTTGTCGAGGTACTCGATGGTGTCGATCTCATCGCCCATGTAGCCGTCGTAGGGCATGAAGACCGCCCCCTGGGGCTGTATGCCGCACCCGTCTCGGAAATGGCTGTTTCCGGTTGCCGCGACCGACCCGAGGGTCACCCCATGAAAGCCGTTGGTGAAGGAGACGATCGTCTGCCGTCCCGTGACATTTCGGGCGATCTTCATGGCCGCCTCGACGGCGTTGGTTCCCGTCGGCCCGGTGAACTGCATTTTGTACCTCATCTTCCGGGGCAAGAGGATCAGAGACTCGAAAGTCTCCATGAATGCCCGTTTAGCTTCGGTGGCCAGATCCAGGCCGTGGACGATATTGTCGGCCTCGATGTACTCGAGCAGCTTCTCTTTCAAAACCGGGTCGTTGTGCCCGTAGTTGAGGGCTCCTGCGCCAGCGAGAAAGTCGATGTACTGGTTTCCTTCCTCGTCTTCCAGGGTGGACCCCTTGGCTTTCGTGAAGACCACCGGGAAGTGGCGACAATAACTTCGAACCTTTGATTCAAGACGATTGATTGTGCTGATATCATTCATAATTATATCACCTGTTCAAGCAAGAACGGTCCTATGCGGAATAGAGGTTCAGCTTCGTGATTTTCGTGCCCAAAATGATCTTCAGAAAAGCAGGAAGTGACAGTGGATCGAGCCTTTAGGTCCCTGGCAAGAGAGCAGAAGAGCCTCTGGGATGCTTCGTTGGAAGGGGATATGGTTGTCTCCAGAAAACGGCAGCCTCTCGAAGCAGGTCTTCGCAAAACTTCCTGTAACAGAAGCTTTCCAAGGCCCCGACCTCTCATTCGGGGATCCACTGCGACCTGCCAGACGAAGAAGACCTCCTCTCGACCTGGTGGGCGATATCCAGATAGGAAGGCCACGATCTTCTCGCCTTCTTCGGCGACGACGCAGGTATCGGCGAAGTGATGACAGAGCAGAAGGTAGCTGTAGACGGAATTTTTGTCCAGAGGCTCGCAGGACTCGACAAGGGTGAATATCTCAGCCCCGTCGGCAAGTTCTGGCTTGCGCAGCTCTAATTTTCTTCCCCACTCGAGGCGCGCGTTTTTTGAGCCGTCTTTCAATGTTTTGTCGTCTGATGTGAACTGCATTCTCCCGACTCCGGGATGTGAAAAGCAGACCTTTGGGCATGGCTCATGCCAAGCTTCTTAAGAATGATGCGTATCTGCTTCGGTGTGTATTCCACGCTGAACTCTCTTTTTACGAGATCTCTGACATCGCTCGTAGTCCAGCGGTCTCTCTGACAGAGAAGGACTTTCAGCCGCTCTTTTTGAACTTCCGAGAGCTTTGCCGGCCTTCCGCCGCCGTGCCTCGGGATCAGTCCCTCATAGCCGTTGTCGTTCCACTTCTTCTGCCAGGTGTATCCGACGCTCTTGGTGATGCCGACCAGATGAGCCGAGGTCTCAACGTTGAAGCCCTGATACCGATATCTGATGAAGCTAAGCCTCTTCAGAATCCGGGCGTATTTTTCCAGCTCTTTTATCCTGTTGTCGAGCTCCTCGGGCACCATACATCTTTGTATGGAAACCTGCTCCGGCTTTGGCATGACAATACGGTCGAAATTAATACGTATTAAGTGTTTGGTTCGAAACAAATGATATTGTGTTTAAGCAACCACAATTTATTTAACTTGGTTTGCCATGCTAAAAAGCATCTGCTCTCCTGCAGCAGAGCAGAACCGCAAGCCTCGAAGTCGGACGAGTTCTTGCGGGAAAAAGCGTCAAACCCTCGTAGACCAGAAGGCTCTGTACGTCCTGCCCCGGCCTTTTGCTCTCCTCCCCTCAAGAGGCGGGACCGTTCGACAGGTCCGGGCGCCGGACCTGTCATCGCATCCATTTTTGTCGACAACCACAATTTTCGTTTTGATCAAGATATGGAGCTGACGGCGTAATTGGTCTTCTGCCACCAGTTGCCGTCCAGGACCGTCACCTTGTAACCCATCGTCCTCAGGGCGAAGTAGAGTGTGCAGGCTTCGGGGGTTCCGTAGACCATCTGGACCTTCTCCTCGTCAAGGCCCCGTCCCGAAAATATCTTCTCAAGCTCCCCAGCGTCCTTGAGGGTGCGAGCTTCGGGATCGGAGTAAAGGTCGGCGGTCTTCACGTGCATGGAGTTCGACACGCGAGATACGGCATAGTCAGAGAAGCTGGATCTCGTATCCACGATCTGAACCCCGAGACTTCCCTGAGCCTGCTCCAGCATCGACTCGTTGACAAGGAGCCCTTGCCTCACCACAGAGGTGTAGTTGGACTTTTCGGGTTCTGGCGCGTTCTGAACCAATTCCAGGTCGGATATTGCCTCGACGTTTCCGTCCAGGCGGGCAAGGTCGTTTTGGCCCAGGTACTCGAGAGCCCAGAAGAGGTAGGCTGAGTCGTCCCCGTTCCCGTAGACGACGATCGAATCGGTCTCGTTCACTCCGAGGCGGCATAGCTCCTCGACCGCAACTTCAGGATCCAGAGTTCCCTTGGGCTTCACCGACTTCCAGTAGAGGTTCCTTGCCCCGGGAAGGTGCCCATTCTCGTAGTCCGAAGGAGATCTTGCGTCCAGGAGAACGCGCCCTTTGAGATCGTCTCTCGAACTGACGAGAAGTTCGGGTGCGGCGTACTCAGCATTGGCCGTCAGGTTCTCATCGTCCAGACCTCTCGACTTCAGCGCCTGCTCTCGAATATCACTGGGCGAGGATCCCGAGTCCGCCTCGCTTGAGTCGGTATGGTATTTGTCCCACCAATCGTTGAAGTTGATCCAGTCCGGGCAATCTGGACAACCCGGGGTGCTCGCCGAAGCGGTGCTTGCGAGGATCGCCCCCAATATCAGAACTGAAAGGATGCCTCTTTTAACTTGGGCCCTGAAAATTCTCTCTCTTTTCGGGGCGCCTTTGAATCTTGAAATCGATATCGAATTTGCGATGATAATCACTCCCCATTCCCCATGCTACAATCAACGATTCTATTTGAGCTTAGCGAGCCGATGGACGGGAACCTATAAATATCAAAATTGTGTCCATTAAAGCTAAATATAGTACTTTATTGTACTTATTTATACATCAATATTCGGAGAGGTACCATTGATCGGAAAGTCAGTCAGGATGGAGCGGATCTTCAACAGGGAGACTGAGAGGACGGTGATCATTCCCATGGACCACGGCGTTACAGTCGGGCCGATCCGGGGAATAAAGAACGTGAGGGACGCGGCCGATTTGGTCGCCGCCGGGGGTGCAGACGCCGCAGTCGTCCACAAGGGAGCAGCCTCCTTCGGCCATCGAGGATACGGCCGGGACCTGGGCCTGATCCTCCACCTTTCAGCCTCGACAAACCTCGGACCCGACCCGAACAACAAGGTCCTGGTGGCGACGGTGGAGGAGGCTCTGAAGCTCGGCGCTGACGGTGTCAGCATCCAGGTGAACGTGGGCGCAGAAGACGAGAGCAGGATGCTCGCCACCCTCGGCGAAACCTCCAGGAAATGCCAGGAGTGGGGGATGCCCTTGCTCGCCATGATGTACCCCCGGGGAAAGAAGATCGAGGACGAGCACCGGGCCGAGTACATCGCCCACGTCGCCAGGGTCGGGGCGGAGCTTGGAGCCGACATCGTCAAGACCAGCTACACCGGAGATCCCGATTCCTTCAGAGAGGTCATGGAGGGCTGTCCCGTGCCAGTGGTCATAGCCGGTGGGCCCCGGACGGAGACCGAGGCCGAGTTTCTGGAGATGGTGGCCGACGCAATCGGCGCTGGCGCGCGGGGTGTCGCCATAGGAAGAAACGTCTTCCAGCACAGGGATCCGATCCTCATCACAAAACAGATCTGCTCCATCGTCCACCGGGGCATGACGGCGGAGGAGGCCCTGGAGATCGAGACGTAGCCTCGGCAAAAGCGGGTTTGAGCTCGAAGGCCCAGAAGCGTGAGGAATCGGGAAAATAGCGGGAATTTGCGGAAAGGATGAGTTGGCCGAGAACGGGTGAGGAAGTCACCTCAGGTACTCGACGCTGCTCTTCACCGTCCTGAAGGTGGACATGTAACGGTGAACCTGGGGCGGGACCTCAGTGGTGACCGCGAGGCCCATCTCCTTCGCCTGAGTGGAGGATATGGGAAGGCTGTGGATGCTCTCTCCACCCAGGAACATTCTTGCGATCTTCTCGAAGGAATCCTCGTCCACCCGATCCTCCAGTAGTTCGCGAAGGTGGTCTCTCATCATCCTGAGCGCCTTCTCGGATATGTGGCGCATAACGAAGCTCACATCGTCGGCGTTTTTGCCCTTCATCTCTGTTGCGTAGATCCAGGAGTGGGCGGGGTACGATCCTCTGATGACGTCTCCCACCTGGGGATCGATCGGACCTATCACCGCGTCCGGGTCCATCACGATCTCGTCGCAGGCGAGGGCTATGATCGTCCCCCCGCTCATGGCGTAGTGGGGGATTATGGCCCTGGTCTTCTCGGGATGATTTCTCAGGGCTCTCGCGATCTGGATGCTCGGGAGAAGCTGACCTCCCGGCGAATGGACGATTACGTCGATGGGCTCGTGTCCCGCGGACCTGATCCCTCGGAGGAGCTCTTCAGCGTCTTCCACGTCGATGAACTGGTATATCGGAAGGCCTAAGAGGGATATCGCCTCTTTCTTGTGGACCATGGTGAGCACCTTGGATCCCCAGGCTTTCTCCATCTCCCTGATCAGGCCGATCCTCGACCTCCTCAGGTTCCAGAGCTGGAACTGGGGCAATAGGACGGCATAGAGCACGAAAGCTATGAAGAAGAAGGTCAAAAGATCCAGGGTGTTCATGTTGTCCATACATGGGAGAGAAGGTGATGCTAATACAAATAGATGGCCGCAAGAGCGGTTTGTGGGGGAAGAGATGATCACCTTTGGTCTGGCGATGAGGGTGGTGCTGCTGGCTTTTGTCCTCCTATCGCCCATGGCCTTGGCGGAGGAGGACTTCTACAGGGCCGAGGGGGGGCCCCAAATCTTCGTATCATCTCTCGGCTCGAGTCTGGAGACCGGGAAGGTGGGGTCGGTCTTCGTGAATATCGAGAACCAGGGCGAGGTCACAGGCCTTGAGGAGAAGAGGACGCCCCAAAGCGAGGACGAAAAAATGCTGGCCCTTCTGGAAGGGGAGATGGAGATGGAGGGATCCGAAGCCGTCGGGATCGAGGCGAGGCTTCTATCCAGGGACGAAAGGTTAGAGGTCCTCTCAAGGCCGCAGCTGGCAGGATCCCTCTCGGGCGGCGATATGCTGAAGATGCCCATCGAGTTCTCGGTCAGGGCAGAGGAGTCTGCAAGCGCTGGGATTTACCCGATGGTCCTTGAGATCTCTTACGAGAGGCTGGAAGACGTCCAGGTGCAGGGAAACCCCCTCTACCCTGAGATATATTTCCAGAGGGCGGCTGCAAAGGAGACGATCACTCTTGAGGTCCCGGTGATGACGGGCCCGAGGATAGAGGTGGCTGAGGTGAAGGGCTCGATATCCCCCGGTCGCACCACCGATCTGGAGCTGGTACTGGCAAACTCCGGCGACATCTCAGCTCGGGAAGTTCGAGCCGAGATCCTCGTTCAGCCTCCCTTCAACTCGACCGAGGACAAGGTGGAGCTAGGGGATATCGAGCCGGGAAAAAAGGCGGCAGCCGAGTTTCCCCTGGAGGTGGATAGAGAGGCCGATCCCGGAGAGTACGCCCTCGTCTGTCAGGTTCAATACATCTCTGGCGAGGGGGATGCACAGAGGAGGGAGGATCTTGCGGCCCTGGTGGAGGTGAAGGCACCCACCGGCCTTCGGGCGATACTGATCGTCCCGATCATAGCGATCGTTCTGACGATCCTCTACCTCGGCGGGGCCGGAAAGTGGCTGAGGTTGCCGAGGATCCGAAGGAAGAAGCGGTGGTGATCCACATATTGGCCCGAGCCCCGAAAGTTCCGTTTATCTGTCGGCGATCTATCTAGTCACCAGGTCCTGGAACTGCTCCTGGGCCCGGTCCAGGATCGCCTCTTCGCCGGGGATGATCTCGCCTTTCATCAGAACCTTGCCGTTGACTATCGTCGTGTCCACGCCGCCCTGGGCGCTATAAACGAGGTGGGAGACGATGTTGTCGTCGGTGAGGGGGCAGAACCAGGGCTTCTTCAGATCGATAAGGCAGAGGTCAGCCAGAGCTCCCGACCGGAGCCCGAGGTCGAGGCGCAAGGCGGCGTAGGCGTTCTCGGTTGCCATCTTCCAGACCTCCTCGGCCTTGAAGAGGTCGGGCCTGGAATGGGCGCACTTCTGGGCGATGGCCGTCGTCTTCATCTCCTGGAAGAGGTTGAGGCTGTTGTTCGAGGAGGCGCCGTCGGTTCCAAGGCAGATGTTGGCGCCCGCCATCTGGAGCTGGTCGATGGGGGCGATCCCCGAGGCGAGTTTGTGGTTGCTGATCGAGCAGTGGGCGACGTTCACCTTTCTTTCTGCGATGATCGATATATCCTTTGGAGAGAGCCAGACGCAGTGAGCAGCGATCAGCCGCACGCTCAGAAAGCCGAGAGAGTCCAGGTACTCGACGGGGCTTTGGCTGCAGTTCTTGGCGAAGCTCTCCACCTCCGACCTCGTCTCCGAGAGGTGGATGTGGAGCATGACGTCGTGCTTTTCTGCGATATCTTTGGCCTTAAGGAGGGTCTCCTCAGAGCAGGTGTAGACGGCGTGGGGTCCCACCGCGGGGACGATCAGATCGTCCCCCTTCCACCTCTTGATGAAGGGTTCAGCATCGTTTATGAGGTCGGGCCTCATGTCGAAGAGGACCCCTGAGAGGACTGCCCGTAGGCCCATCTCTTTGGTCGCCCGGGCCGTCTCGTCCATGAAGTAGTACATGTCGTTGTAGCAGGTGATCCCCGCTCTGATCATCTCAAGACAGCCGAGCTTAACGCCCCAGTGGATGTCCTCCGCCGTCAACTTCGCCTCGAGGGGCCAGATCTTCTCCTCGAGCCACGGCATAAGCTCCATGTCGTCGGCGTAGCCCCGAAAGAGGGTCATGGCGAGGTGAGTGTGAGCGTTTATGAGGCCGGGGATCGCCAGCATCCCTGCGGCCTCGATCACCTCGCCGTCAATGGCCTCGTCCTCGAGGCCAGGGCCGATGCCTGTGATCCGGTTCCCCTCGATGGCGATGTTAACGTCTCGGAGAAGCCTTCCGTCATCCAGGATCGAGGCGTCTTTGATCAGCATGATTCGTCCTCTGGTGTCCGGGGCGTTAAAACTTTTGCAACGGTCCGAATCGCCAGGCTTAAAAAGTCAAAGCTCCAAAGAACTGGCGCGTGCTGAGGTAGCCAAGCGGCC
>DUKF01000002.1:7756-13653 GCA_013329455.1 Methanotrichaceae archaeon
GAGTTCGAATCTCACCCTCAGCGCCAATTTTACCAGGTCTGGTTTTAAAGGGTCTGCTCTGCTTCCTTCGTTCAATTTTGGAATAACGTGTATCCGCCCGGATCGATTCGGCCCTGAGGTCGAGTCACATGACCGAGCTCCGATTTTCGCATCCGATACTACAGCTTTAAATAGGGGAGACGGGATCTAGACCTGGTACGATCATCTGTCAGCTTTACAATGGTCATCAACTACAGGATTTACAGAGTTGGAACGCCAAAGCTCGTATGTTCTTGATCAAACTGTCAAAATATGGTTCATAAATTAGATCCGAGCTAATTAATGAGTACTATTAGATCCGAGCTAATTATTGAGTACTATTCTGGCCCAAATTCATATGCCGACGTCCACCTGCGTACTCCTGAAGAGGTTATAAATGCCGTTTGAAAATTTAAATATCACAGAGCCGCTCCAGCGAGCGCTGGCCAAAGAAGGATATTCTACGCCCACGCCGATACAGGCGCAGGCGATACCACATATTTTGAAGGGCGAGGACATGATGGGCATCGCCCAGACGGGCACGGGCAAGACCGCTGCATTCGTTTTGCCTGTTCTCCAGAGGATGGCCCAAGAGCAGAAAGTTACAGCTCCCGGAGTGCCGCGCGTCCTTGTGCTCGCGCCCACCAGAGAGCTTGCAGCACAGATAGACCAGAGCTTTGCCACGTACGGCCAGTTCCTCCGGTTCAGGCACACCGCCATATATGGAGGTGTCAACCAGGGACCGCAGGTCAGGGCTCTATCCAGAGGCGTCGATACCCTCGTCGCCACACCAGGTCGGCTGCTCGACCTGATGGACCAGGGTTACATAAAGCTGAATGGCGTTGAGTTCTTCGTTCTTGACGAGGCGGACAGGATGCTGGACATGGGTTTCGCCAACGACGTGCGCAAGATCGTCTCGGCGCTGCCAAAGAAACGCCATTCCCTGTTCTTCGCGGCCACAATGTCGCGGCAGATCGGCGAGCTTGCCGGAAGACTTCTTTCCAACCCCGTTCGAATCGAGGTGGCTCCCCAGGCGACGATGGTGGAGAGCGTCGAACAGCGCATTTTTTTCGTGGACCAGAACAACAAGGATGTGCTGCTCTTGGGGCTTCTCAAACAGAAACAATTGAAGCGCGTTTTGATCTTCACCCGGACGAAGCGGCGTGCGGACAAGCTCGCATTGATGCTATCCAAGAACAGGATCCGGGCCAACGCCATCCACGGCAACAAGTCGCAGAACCAGCGCACTCAGGCCCTGAACAGTTTCAAGATGGGGCGGTTGCAGGTGCTGGTGGCAACTGACATCGCAGCGCGCGGAATTGACGTTGAAGACATATCCCACGTCATAAACTACGATCTGCCTAACGAGGCTGAAAGCTACGTTCACCGCATCGGTCGGACGGGACGCGCGGGGGCAGATGGCACAGCCTACTCATTCTGCGCGGCCGACGAGCGAAACTACCTTCGCGAGATCGAGAAGCTCACGCGGACGAGGATAGAGCTGATGGACCACCGATATCATTCAGAACATGCAAAGAACGCCGTGGGCGCGGCGGCAAAGCCAGCCCCTAAGAAATCGGGGAGGGTGCCGAGAAGTCCCAGACACAATAGCGTGCGCAGGTCAGGTCCTCGAACGTCACATAACCCTTCCAGACGTCGCTAGATGGTGGAAAAATAAACCCGGTGAATCTGGGCTATTTTGTGATCAAAATAGCCGATGATTCCTTTTTTCCATAGAAAGCCACGTCTTTTCGTACGTGGGAAAAAAAGAGGCCGCCGTCAAATCCTGTCTGGCGGCCGTGCTTCAATGTGGCTACGTTTGTCAACATCTGAACATTGTCAATCCTTTTTTACTGCAGCGGATCTCTCAGCGTCCGTTCGAGCTTCTCACCGAGGGTCAGAAACGGCTTTCCAGTCAGAGGAAACTCCTCATGGACTCGTGCGAGGAGTTGTCGGTCGTCGTCCAAGCCGGGCCCTTTCTCTCCGATCGGCTCAAATTTCATAGGATCAGACTTCCCTGTAGCTGCAGAGCGGGTCGGATTCTAGAAGGTCACGGTTTGGGTGCAGGCCCTGGCCCTGCACCATATTGATCCATTTGGGGTCGGGCTATCGGGGCCGGAGTTTCTCCGAAGAAAGCATCGAAACATTTTTCATATAATGTGGATAACCATAACCGAAGGGGAATTCGATGAGGGCTAAAAAGATCGTATCTCTGATGTTGCTGCTTTTCATGCTTCCGGTAGTCGCCATGGCCGTACCGGACGAGGCCAGCGGCACGGTTATCAACGTGATCGACGGGAAGACCTTCGATGTCAGGATCGAGAAGACCGATCCCAGGATCAGACAAGGTGTCGAGAGAGTGACCCTGGCGGACTTGGAGGTTCCGAATGAGTCGATGACCGAGCCGATTAACGATTCGATGACCGAATCGATTAACGAGTCGATGAATGAATTGATGACCGAATCGATCTTAGAAGGGCCCTCTGCAAAGGACCTAGCTGTCGCGATTCTTCTGAACAAGACCGTCTGGCTGGACATCGATAACAAGTCTGAAGACGGACGAAATTCCGACGGCAACCTGGTAACCGTCCTATATCTCGCTGGCCTCGACGGCGGGCCCGTAATCTCGCCCTCCTTCAACAGGATGCTGGTGGATTACAGGATCGCCGAGCTGAACGACTCTGACACCAACGAGTTCGATCCAGTGGATTGGTGGCCGCCCCAGGAGAACGTCTCTGAAGAGAACATCAGCAGAGAGGAGGATACGGGGGAGAAAACGACCGGCCTCAACATCGACATAAATCCCACAAAGCCCAAAATTGACGTGAATATCTCCCGGCTCAACGTAAACATAAACCCGATAAAGCCGAAGGTCGACGTGAACCTCTCCGGGCTCAACGTAAACGTAAACCCAACAAAGCCCAACATCAACGTGAACCCCAGCAAACCCGTAATTGACGTCAACCCCACCCAGCCCAACGTAACAGAAAACGAGACCGCTGGGGCGTTGAGCTCCAATGGGACGATGCCAGGGGCGAATTACTCAGGCACTTTGCCGTTTGCCAACCTCAGTGAACCGATTATTTTGAATAATTCGGCGGTGCCGATCACGCTTGTAAACCCGACAGGTCCCATAACTGTGATAAACTCCACAGGTCAGGTCACGGTGGTCGACCCCGCTAAACCGGTAAAGGTGATCAACTCCACGCAACCCGAAATGGTGACAAACCTCACCAGGCAGGGGCCCGCGCCCAATTTCACGGAACCTGTAATGGCGGCAAACTTCACCGTGACGGAGTCGGCGACCGATTCCACAGAATCCACAACGCCGACAAATCTCACCGGGTCGGAGCCCGCGATCAACTCCACAGAACCCGCCACGGTGGCAAACTTCACCGGGTTGGATCCTGCACCGAATTTCACGGAACCTGTAATGGTGGCAAACCTCACCGGGTTGGAGCCTGCACCAAATTTCACGGAACCTGTAATGGTGGCAAACCTCACCGGGTCGGAGCCCGCGATCAACTCCACAGAACCCGCCACGGTGGCAAACTTAACCGAGGCGGAGCCTGTACCCAATTCCACGGAACCTGCAAATTTGAAATATCATCTGAAACGGTGATTAACAAATCTCGCCCATCAGTTTGATTCCGATCACCTGCTTTTATCGTCATCCCATCCGAGAGGTTAGAGCTTGCCAACTTTTCGGAAGCTTCCAGCCCTCTTGGCGGGCGGCTAAAATTTCCGCTTTGATGAATGAGCCTGAATTAGGCCGAAGAAGGGGAAACTGAAAACGAATGGGGCGATGAATTATGACTAACCGAGATCTTGAACCTAGACGGATATTTAGGTCGAAGCGAGAAGCTCGGGCCAACTACGACAGGATCGCTCGCTGGTACGACCTGGCCGAGGGCTTCTGGGAACGGAAGTTGAGATCCGCCGGCCTGAAAAAGCTCGGGGCATCGGAGGGAGAGACCATCCTCGACGTTGGCATCGGCACAGGCCACGAGACCCTGGCTCTTGCTGGGTCTGTGGGCGAATTCGGCAGAGTCGTGGGGGTCGACATATCCTCGGGGATGCTCCGAGTCGCCAGGTCCAGGATCGGCAAAGAAGGCCTCGCTGACCGGATCGATCTGCTTCAAACTGATGCGGCCCATCTCCCTTTCAAGGCCGACGCCTTCGATGGTCTCTTTATGAGCTTCACCCTGGAGCTCTTCGACACCCCAGAAATTCCCCTTGTCCTGAAAGAGTGCAGGCAGGCCCTAAGGCCCGAAGGGCGGATCTCTGTCGTCTCCCTCTCCAAATCCGGCGGCAGAAGCCTGATGAGGAACCTTTACGAGCGTTGTCACGACCGATTTCCTGAAATCATCGACTGCCGCCCCATCTTCGTCCGAAGGGCGCTGGAAGATGCAGGTTTTGAGGTCTTGGATTCGACTCAAACCTCGATCTGGGGCCTCCCGGTCGAGATCGTCCTGGCCGAGAGGTCGGAGTGAAGCCCCCTGCCTCTGGATCGGCTCTAAAAGGGCCCTTGGTTAATAGTCACCTAGATCTATCGATATCTTGTGGACCTGCGGCCTGTTACCTCTCGCCCGATATCAAGACAGTCCCGTTCTCATCGAGCCTTATGTAAGACCAAAGGTCCAGGACGGTGGCGTTCCTCTGGCTCTGGTTCGTGAAGTTTCCGGCCAACCCGTTCCGAACGTCGATCATTTCGAACCAGGGTGAGGTGTAGTTCGCGGATCTGTTCTCCCCAAGGCTGAGATTGAAAGAACTGTGTGCTGCCGAGACGTTCCTGGCCACCTCGATCGATCTCTCGCCAGCATCAAACGACACTTTCTCCTGGCTGCTGTAGTTTCCGCTCCCCCTCTCGCGAACGCTCAACTCCGTTCCCGCTTCCCCAAGAACGGTCACTGCAGTCGAGTTTCGGACGAGTTCATTTTTTCCCTCGACCCAGGCGCTGAGGTCGCACCTGATATCGTAAGGCTCCTCTTTCGTGGAGTACTCTTCTGAGAGACTCACGAACCCCTCGCCAGAGATTGAACGGCTCATCTGAAAGCTCCTCGCGGGCCTTGGTACCCTAACCACCAGGGTCAAGTTCGCGCAATTTCGGGCCCCTATCTCCTCGAACTTCCAGATCCGGGCCTCAGATGGCTTCATGGAGTATGCCACCGGCTCGACGTCAGCATCGAAATCGATCTCTAAAAAGACGTTGATCATGGGCCTGAGGTTCGGGTTGCAGAGGGTCACGTTCCAGGTGACCGTCTCGCCGCGCCTGACCTCCCCAGGGGCGGCGTTACAATTCAGCTCTAATGCGGTTTTGTCGCCCCCGTCCCAGCCGCCCCTTGCTGGCACAGGGACATCGCCCAGAGCGGATTGAATCCCGGCCAGCAGAAAGATCAGCAATGTCGCCGAGAGAACCAAGATATAACTGAGCCTCATGTCTCATCACGCCCCAGCTCCTCTTCTGCCCTCCTCTGCGAAAAATCTTTGGGTCTCAGATCATCATGATCCCGCTTCTTCTACGAGCATCAAGATGGTCTTCGACAAGACTTTTATCCTCTCTGGACGACTTTGCGCCATGGCATCCCTTTCGGGAGATGTGGGAGGAATCCGGATGCTTAACCCGGTCATGCTGGCGGCGGGGATTTTGGGCACCACAGGAGCTTCCCTCAAAAGAGCGGCCCTGTCGGGGGCTGGCGGCGTCGTCACAAAGTCGGTGGGTGTGGCCCCGAGGGACGGGCACAGGGGGCCCACGGTCGTCCAGGTGGAGGGCGGACTATTGAACGCTATGGGCCTTCCAAACCCCTCCTATCGCAACTTTCAGGAGGAGATAGATCTCGGAAGGCAGGGCGGGGTTCCGGTGGTGGCCAGCATCTTCG
>DUKF01000138.1 GCA_013329455.1 Methanotrichaceae archaeon
CGTCACATCGACTCTTACGTCCAGGAGTACGTCATTTGCTCCGAGTGCCACAGGCCCGACACCCAGCTCATAAGGAGCGACAGGGTGCTGATGCTGAAGTGCGAGGCTTGTGGGGCTCACCGGCCCGTCAGAAAGAGGAAGACGAAGACGATCGTGCCCAAAGACGTCATCGAAGAGGGCGAGACCTACGAGCTTCGGATCGATTCGGTGGGCAGAAAGGGCGACGGCATTGCCAGGGTTGACAAGTTCATGATCTTCGTTCCAGGGACCGCAAAGGGCGACATCGTCAGGGCCAAGATCAAGAAGATCAGCGGAACTCTCGCCTTCTCGGAGATCGTGGAGAAGAAAGGCTCATCCTGACGGGAGCTAGTCTATTATGGAGCCACAGATCGGCCTTGAGTTCACGGATCGGCACCTCTACTTGATGGAGTTCACCCCTGCAGGCTTTTGGAAGAGCTTCGCAGAGAGCTACAACTCCCTGCCCTGGGAGGAGAGAAGCGACGATAGGCTTGCCATCGTCGCTGAGAACTACTCCTACCTTCTCGACCTGCTGGTACATGCGAGATTGTATTACCTGAGCTCAAAACCTTACGAGGAGCGGTTCAAGTAACTTTGAGCCGCCACGGAGCCGATTTTAATGGACTCGGTCAGTTGCCATTTGGTGAGGCGCTTCCCATCAATCAAAGAGGGGGACGACCTGGCAGCGATGATCGAGGACCGTTTTGCTCTTCGAGACGGGGATGTCGTCTGCATCGCCTCCACCGTCGTCTCTAAGTCGGAGGGGAGGTTCAAAAGGCTCGAGGGGTACTCCCCATCGATCCGGGCCCAGAAGATTGCAGAAGAGCTCGAGAGAGATCCCAGGTTCATACAGGCGGTCCTCGATGAGTCCGAGGACGTTCTGATCGAACGACCATTCCTTCTGGTGGCGACCAGGTTCGGCCACATCGGCGTCAACGCCGGCATAGACCAGTCCAACGTCGGGCAGGGTCGTATTCTCCTTCTCCCGGAAGACCCCGGGACCAGCGCGGACCGGATCAGGGGGGGGCTTGAAAAAGACTGTGCCGTTATCGTCACTGACACCTGTGGGAGACCCTTTCGCTGCGGGGTTGCGGGAGTTGCCATCGGCTGGTCCGGGATCGCACCGCTTCGGGACTGGCGTGGAAAGCGCGACTTGGAGGGCCGGGAGCTTGAGATAACCCTCGAGGCTATCGTCGACGAGATCGCGGGAATGGCGAACTTCCTCATGGGCGAGGGTGAGGACGGAAATCCCGTCGTCGTCGTCAGGGGTCTTGAATACCCAAAGTCCGGGGGCAGGATCTTTAGACCGAGGGAGCTGGACGTGATCAGGGAACGCCTCCAAGAGAAAGATCGACGATCTTAGCGACCAATTATGCGGCCGATAAAAGTTATCGTACCCTTCAAGCTCAACTGCGCGAAGAGCAGGTTATCGTCGGTTTTATCTTTCGAAGAGAGAAAGAAGCTCGCCCTGGCGATGCTTGAGGACGTGATCGACGCCGTTTCTGGATTGGGCGATGTTTCGATCCTGCTGAAAGACCCATTCCCAGAAGGCGACCCCTTCGACCGCCTCAGATCGAGGCCTGGGGTTGAGTTCCTCGAATGTTCCCAAGAGCTGGACCCTGCCCTGAACTTCATGATCGAGTCCGAGGAGAAGAAGGGCTGGCCAAAAGACCTTCTAATTGCCATGGCAGACCTCCCCCTGATGAGACCCTGCGATCTTGATGAGCTCGTCAAAACGCTCGGAGACGTCGTTATCGTCCCGGGTAGAGGCGGCGGAACAAACCTCATTCTTATCAGGGATCCGAAGTTCAGGGTCAACTACTACGGCTTGAGCTTTCTGAAGCACCTCCAGAAGGCAGAGGACCTGGGCCTTTCGGCCGGGGTCTTCGAATCCTTCCGGTGCGCGTCCGACATAGACGAGCCCTCGGACCTGGTGGAGGTTATGATCCACGGCCTGGGCAGAACGCCGGAGCTGTTGAAGAAGCTGGGCTTCGAGCTTTCGGGAAAAAGGGAGAAAGCGAGGGCGGGATGCCTTCGCGATCTTGTGCCTAAAGTTTAAGTAATCTTGAATATAAATCCAGACGTTGTGACTAACAAGGTTAGATCTTCGCGTTCGTTACAGGTGTTTTTGTGTCATTCATCAGGCGATAAGCCTGCAATTCGCGAATTGTATAAGAAGTTGCGAGCAAACGGCGTCAAACCTTGGTTAGACGAAGAAGATTTATTGCCGGGACAAGACTGGAATTTAGAGATCCCCAGAGCTGTGCGGAAGTCTGATGTCGTTATAGTCTGTATCTCCCACGAATCAGTCAACAAAGCTGGCTATATCCAAAAAGAGATTAAACTAGCTCTAGATGTGGCAGATGAACAGCCAGAGGGAAGCATATTCATAATCCCTCTGAAACTCGAAGAATGTGATGTTCCTGAACGTCTTAGTCGCTGGCAGTGGGCCAATCTTTTTGACGAAAATGGCTTCGAGCGCTTGATGAAGGCGCTAAAAGCTCGCTCGGATGAACTTGGGATAGCTATAGGACAATACAACGACAACAAAAAAATTCATGAGAATAATAATTATCATCTGGATGAAAACGGAGTGAGTTACAAAATAGATTATACACCGAGGCGTATGTATATTCCAAAGGATCATAAACAAAACCAGCAAAATTTGACGTATCGAGCCTGCCTTGTAGCTCAATTGGTACATGGAAAAAGCAATCACGACTACCGGCTACGCATCGAAAATAAAAGCGCTATTGAGGCCCGAGACATTACAGTGTTACTTGATGGAAAACCTATCCTAGAACATCCTGCGGTTCCACAAGGGATCGGTGGAGAGATACGGCAAGTTGGGCCTTGGTCTTATTTCCAATATGTGCTAGCAATTAGTTTTCAGACGCATCCTCCTTTTGAGGTGAATATAACTTGGACCGATGATTCTGGCGAACCGGGATCATATAGGACCACAATAACTTTATAAGTCATTTAGTTAAGTTGCGGCGGCGCACCCCGCAGCAGAGNNCTGCGGGTATTCGATAAAAATAAAAATATCTATTGAAATTAATATACTGTGACCCTTCTTACGCCGTTGATGTCCATGAGAAGCCGGACCAGGTCCCCGGGGATCTTCGCCTCGGTTATTATCGTGAGCTTAGGCTGCTCCACGAAGAAGGGATCGTCGGAGACCGCCTGCCTTATCGATAAGCCGTACTCGGCAACGGCGCTCGCCACCTCGCCGAGAAGGCCGGTCTGGGCCGCGTCCACAGGAGCTATCTCGATGACACCCAGGCCCACGACGGGAGCCACCTCCGCGAGGAAGGTCATAGACCGGACATTCTTGAAGATCTTCCAGAGATCTTCGTCTTCGAAGATCGCCGCGGCGGTGGTGTCC
>DUKF01000157.1:0-346 GCA_013329455.1 Methanotrichaceae archaeon
CTTGTCGGCGGCGGCGTTGAAGACCTGCTGGAGGAGGAGCTTGCTTTGCTGGTCATCGGGATGGGCCTTCCCTGCGAAGATTATCTGGACGGGCCTTTGGGGGTTGGTGAGGATATTTCGGAGCCTTTCAACGTCCCGTAGGAGCAGAGTCGCCCTCTTGTATGAGGCGAACCTTCTTGCAAAGCCGAGGGTCAGGGTCTGAGGGTCCAGGAGCGTTCCAAAAGCAATTATCGTCCTGGAGTCGGACTCGGGGTCTCTCCACTTTTCCCTTGTTCGATCCTTTATCTTGTTTATAAGGGATCTCTTCATCCTGTAGTGCTGTTTCCAGAGGACATCGTCGGGAATC
>DUKF01000157.1:354-6120 GCA_013329455.1 Methanotrichaceae archaeon
CCCAGATGAGGGGGTTGTCGTGCTTTTCGAGCCAGTCGCGACCGAGGTACCTGTTGAAGATTATGTTACCGAGCCTCCGGTCGATCCAGGTGGGGACGTGGATTCCGTTGGTGACGTAATCTATCGGTATCTCCTCTTCGGGAAGGTCGGGCCAGAGGTGGCGCCACATATCCTTGGTCACTTCAAGGTGGCGTCTGCTGACGCAGTTTCGATGCTCGCACATCCTGAGGGCAAAAGCGGTCATGTTGAAACCGTTGGGGGGGTCTCGAGGATCGATCCCCAGCTCGAAGAACTCGTCGCGGCCCATACCGAGGCTCCGTAGGTACGATCCGAAGTACTTGTCCATCAGCTGGAAGGAGAACTTGTCGTGGCCTGCAGGGACCGGGGTGTGGGTGGTGAAGACCGTCGTCTTCTTGACATCCTCTTCGGCCTCTTCGAGGCTCATCCCTTTCTCGATCCTCTCTCGCATCCTCTCGAGGATGGCGAAGGCCGGATGACCCTCGTTCAGGTGGAGGACGGAGGGTTCGATCCCGAGAGCCTTCAGGACCCGTACACCGCCTATCCCGAGGACTATCTCCTGCCTCAGCCTCTGTTCTGGATCTCCTGTGTAGAGCCTGTCTAATATGCTCCGGTTCCAGGGGTCGTTGGCATCGACGGCGGTGTCCATCAGGTAGAGGTCGGTCCTGCCCACCTGGACCTTCCAGACCTCGACGTATATCTCACCGTCCAGAAGCGGGATCTCCACAAGGAGGGGGTTGCCGTCGTCGTCCCGGAGCCTTCGGACCGGGGCGTTTTCCCTGTCCAGCCTCTCGCAGGCTCCGGCCTGCCAGCCGTCAGGGGTGACCCTCTGGAGAAGGTATCCTTGAGGGTACATGAAACCGACTCCAATGGAAGGAACACCGAGGTCACTGCACTCTTTAAGGTAGTCTCCGGCTAGAAACCCGAGACCTCCCGCGTAAACGGGAAGGGCGTGGTGAAGGCCGTACTCGGCGGAGAAGTAGGCGATTGTCTTCTCCTGGGGATCTGCGACACTGGTGCAGAACCAGCCGCTGTTGGGGTCCATGTCCTCATCAAACCTCGCCATGACCGCATCGTAATACCTCAGAAATCTGGGATCGAGGGAGGCGAGCTTCATGACCCTGTCATCGAGCTCGTGCATCATCTTGACCGGGTTGTGGCCGTTTCTGCTCCAGGCTGCCTGGCCGCCCAGCATTATGAAAAGCTCTCTGCCCTCGGGGTGCCAGCTCCACCAGAGGTTGTAGGCAAGATCGCCGAGCTTTGAGATCCTCAGAGGTAAGTTCGAAAATTTCTCTCTAGGTTTGTAGTGCATGATCTCTCCTTCCATCACCGCTCTCGCCGTGACCATTGGCCTAGGATGATTTTACCTTTTCCTAGACAAAATAGGAAGAATGGGAAGGGACTCAAGCCCGATCAGGCCCTCTCTCGCTCCAGGATCAGGTTCTCCGGCCTGATCGAGGGCTCGAGAGCTGGGCGGTAGAACTTCTCCATGTACTCTTTGACCATCCTTCTTGCGCAGAAGTTGGGTCCAGTCATCCTGATCGTCTCTTTCATAACCCTCACCCAGCCCCGGGGCACGCCCCGGTCGTCGATGTCGTAGTAGAGAGGGACCACCTCTTTTTCCAGGATATCGTAGATGGAGGCGGCGTCCTGATCGTCCCTGACTTTCCTGTTGGGATCGTCGGAACCCTCGAAGGCCCAGCCGTTTTTGTCGTTGTAGCCCTCGACCCACCAGCCGTCGAGGATGCTGAGCTGGGGCACGCCGTTTAGGGTGGCCTTCATGCCGCTGGTTCCCGAGGCCTCCATGGGGGGTCGGGGATTGTTCAGCCAGAGGTCGACACCGTGGACCAGGTAGTGGGCGAGATACTGGTCGTAATCCTCGACGAAGGCGATCCGACCCCCGAAAGACCTGTCCCTGGCGAAGTTGAAGACCTCCTGGAGGTGGAGCTTGCTTTGCTGGTCGTCTGGGTGGGCTTTTCCCGCAAAGACGATCTGGACCGGCCTTTGGGCGTCGGTAACGATCCTCTTCAGCCTTTCAGCGTCTCGGAAGATCAATGTCGACCTCTTGTAGGAGGCGAACCTTCTGGCAAAGCCGATGGTGAGGACGTCCTGGTCCAGGAGGACTCCGAGGGCCATGATTGTCCTTGGATCGCCGTCGCCTTCGATCCACTTCTCCCTGGCCCTTTCTTTTATCTTGTTTATCAGGCGCATCCTGGTTTTCCGATGATGGTTCCAGAGGACATCGTCGGGAATCTCGTCGATGAGGCCCCAGATGAGGGGGTTGTCGTGCTCTTCGAGCCAGTCGTGGCCAAGGTACCTGTTGAAAATGTTTTTTCCGAGCCTCCGGTCTATCCAGGTGGGGATGTGGACCCCGTTGGTGACGTAATCTATCGGGATCTTTTCTTCGGGAAGGTCAGGCCAGAGGTGGCGCCACATCTTCTTTGTTACCTCGTGGTGGCGTTTGCTGACGCAGTTTCGGTATTCAGACATCCTGAGGGCGAAGGCGGTCAGGTTGAAGCCTCCTGCGGGATCTATCGGGTCGACCCCCATTTTGAGAAACTCCTCCCGAGCCACTCCAAAGGAGGAAAGGTAGGTTCCGAAGTACTTCTCCATCAGGGGGAAAGGGAACTTGTCGTGGCCCGCTGGGACCGGCGTGTGGGTGGTGAAGACCGTCGTCTTCCTTCCTTCCTCTGCAGCTTCCTCGTAGCTCATCCCCTCCTCGATCTTCTCCCGAATCCTCTCGAGTATAGCGAAGGCTGGATGGCCCTCGTTTAGGTGGACTACAGACGGCTTTATCCCCAGGGCCTTCAAGACCCGGACCCCACCTATCCCGAGAACTATCTCCTGCCTCAGCCTCTGTTCGGGGTCGCCGGTGTAGAGCCTGTCTGATATGCACCGGTTCCAAGGAGCGTTGGCATCGACGGCGGTGTCCATCAGGTAAAGTTCGGTCCTTCCCACCTGGACCTTCCAGACCTCGACATATATGTGTGAGTCCAGCAGCGGGATCTCCACATGAAGAGGCCTTCCGTCGGCGTCGAGGACCCTCCGGATCGGGGCGGTTCCTCGGTCCAGCATCTCGCAAGCCCCTGATTGCCAGCCGTCGGATGTGATCCTCTGAAGGAGGTATCCTTGAGGGTACATGAAGCCGATTCCCACAGCGGGAAGTCCAAGATCGCTGCACTCTTTCAGGAAGTCGCCGGCTAGAAACCCGAGCCCACCGGCGTAGACGGGAAGGGCCTGGTGGAGGCCGTACTCAGCGGAGAAGTAGGCGATCGTCAAATCTTCGGGATCTGCAACGTTTGCGCAGAACCAGCCGTGAGAGAAGTCCATGTCCTTCTGGAGCCTCGCCATCATGGCGTCGTAATGTCTCAGGAAGTGTGGGTCTGTGGAGGCTGAGGCGAGGACGGTCTCGTCCAGCAGTTTTAGCATCTTTACGGGATTGTGGCCGCTAAGGTCCCAGGCTCGCCGATCGAGGAGCATGAATAGCTCTCTTCCCTCCGGGTGCCACCCCCACCAGAGGTTGTACGCCAAATCTCCCAAACCCGATATGCTCTCGGGAAGGCTCAAAAATTCCTCTTTGATTCTGCTCATTCGATATCCCACCGACCGTCTATTATTATTCGTCAAATCTGAAATTAAAACTGATAGTCGAGATGGGCCAGATCTCGCGAGTCATGTAAAATATGAGAATGGAGGGAGCCCGAACCCCTTCCATCCCGATGTGAAACGTTCGTCCAAATGCTTTTCCGTTATTTCGATGGCTCGTATCTTTACGCCCATGCGGGGTTTTGGCTTAGGTCACATCTTCGTCGCTACGAGCTTCCCACCCGCGTCCTGCCATCCGGGAACTCCGCCCACCACGACCCAGGCGTCACGGTCGCCGAAGATCCTCAAAACCGATACTGCAAAGGCAGAGTTGGTGTCCAGCTGGCAGACGACGGCGATCTTTTTGTCAGTTGGGACCATGTCCATCGACTGTATGATTTCCGGGTCAGGAATGTTCATCGAGTCCGGTATGTGGCCTGCGTCGTAGAGCGACTTGGGCCTCACGTCCAGGATCACCAGGTTCTCGTCACCAGCATCGACGGCGTCCATGAGGTCTTGCATATCCATCCGGAAGAAGCCATTATCTGGAAGGCTCATCATGAAAGCGTCGGCTTTGGCCATGTAGTCGACATCGGTCATATCACCGTCTTCGGACATCTCGTCGGCTTCGGCCACTCCCTGGACTGACCCAGCCGTGGCTAGGAGTCCGAGGAGGACCAGAACAAAAAATGTTGTGTTTCTCATACCATACCACCTGTGAATTATTTTCTCATTGAAGGTATATATCGGTTGCGGACATTCGAAATTAAATGATTCGAGTAAAAATTCGGATTTATTTTTGCCCGGATGGCGTTGCATCACCCACATCTCCGTTGTTTGCCTCTCCCCCTTTTCTCGGCCCGGTCATCGGTCGGTGGCCGAGTATGCCGGAAGCGTCTCCATCCTCCGAAGCGGCACCTCTTTTCCAACAGTGAAGTGGTAGAGGGACTGGTGCTCCTTTCCCGCCAGGCCCAGGGCTGAGCAGACGGGATCGTCGAAGTAGCAGCCTATGCCGCATCCTCTCAGACCTGCAGTTTCCGCCTCCAGGTAGAGGGTATGGCCGATCAATCCGCACTCCCAGAAGAGCCGGTTGTAGAACCAGGGGCCGCGCTCCTCAAGAGCCGCCTGGAACCTTGCGATCATGGCGAGGGAGAAGCAGCCGTCAGAAGCGATCTTCTGGTTGCAGGAGAGGACTCTTGCAAGGTCCCGAAAGTCCCCAGCTTCCAGCATGTAGAGCCCCACCGGCGCGCCTTCGGGCCTATTCCACTTGAAGTTCCCCCTCATATGTGATCGGAGCGACTCTTCATGGTCGGGGTTTCGGACCAGAAAATAAAGCCCCCGATCCAGGCCCAGGACCCGGTGGACGAAGATTGCGAGGTGGACTTCCGGCCGCCAGGTGAGGAGGTTACAAGGAAACCTTCCCGTTCCAGGCAGGGTCCGGCTCATGGTTCTGTAGAAGTCGTCCCGGCTCATGGCGGAAGCCGTGTCCATCTCGACGGCGCTTCGACGCTGGCGGATGAGCTTTCGAAAGGAAGTGGGCGGATAAGCGAACCTGGGCCCGTCCCTCGTTTCGTCGAAGGTCTCGGGCGCGATCCCTCCGTGGGGTTTGGCCGTCGCTTTTGCCATCCCTGCGACCAGGGGCCAGTTGACGTGGCCGGGGCTGAGCTGGTCGGGCCTGCCCTGCCACTCGACCTCTTTGAACTCGGCCAGGACCTCCTCTGAGAGGCTGAATCCTGAGACGGCTCGGCCCTGGGGGTGGACCGCGACGATGCAGTCGGGGATCTCCACCTCCGCCTCCGCGCCGCCGTGGTCGGCCACTCCCACTCCCAAAATCTGCACCAGGTCCTCAGTCCCGACGCTGTCCAGGAGTGTCGCCCTCCACCCCAGGGCCGCCGAGGCGAAGCTGAGGGCCGCGAGGGCGTGGCCGAGATTGAGGTTGAGGTAGCGAAAGGCCCTCTCGCCGTACTTCCAGGACTCGCGCCAGGGGATCGATGTGAACCCGACGAGGACCGTTCCTGCTGGGAGGTGCGACGCCAGATCCTGCCAGGCGTCCTCAGAAAACCGGCCTCTCACCTCCAGGGCGTGCTCACGAGGCGCGTAGTGGGAGACGGTCGGCGCGTCGAAGAGCCCCGGAACCGGCCCGGATATCAGATAGCCCTCGGT
>DUKF01000082.1 GCA_013329455.1 Methanotrichaceae archaeon
GGTGGGCGGGCAGCAGCAGCTGGGGTCCGGCTCGTAAGCCCAGGCCCACAGCCCCCTAGCGGGAACGATGGCGTCCCAGGTCTCGCCGCCGGTCCTGTGTCCGTCTCCGTCACCGCCAAGGAGGACATATCTTATGCCGTTATTCGCGTAGGCGTCCTTGATGAAGTTACGGATCATCTCCTGGTCGTCCCTGTGAAGAGTGTACTTGTAAGCGGCGTAGATTTCCTCAACGGTGACTATGGCTGCAGGTACACCTTTAGAGGTCTTCCAATTGGCCAACTCCTGGAAGTTGTAGGGACCGGGAGCGTCTTTCATGTACTGGTTAGTGATGATGACGTATTCGTAGTTCCCGTCCAGGAGAAGAGATTTGCCCGTCAGCGCCAGGTCCGAGACGTAAGTGGTCGTCTTCTCTGGATTGTCGACGATCATGTCGACATCCTCCCGGTCCTCGGGAATCCCTCTGAAGAGGCCCAGGTCAAGGATCTCGGCGGGAGCCGTCATCACCTCGACGTCAAATGCCCCGAAGCTGTAAGCGTCACCCGTCTTCGGGATGTACTTGATCGGGTAGAGGTTTATGTAAAGAATATTGTAGCCGTGCTTCTTCTGAACTCCGAGAACCGAGTAGGCCACCTCAGGATAGGGACTTTCTGACTCGTAGATCTCCTCGTTCAGAAGGGCAAGCTCTGGCGTTGACGTCCAGTTATCTTCCGGATTGCAACCGGTACAGTTCTTGGTGAAGCCCATGGGGACCGAGTTCTGGCCAGGCCTTATCGAAATCCTGCCGAGATACTTCTCGTTGCCAGCAACGACCTTTATTTCCTGAACTTCCTCGCCGTAGGGTATCAATATCCTGGCCGTCCTGAAGGGCACCAAAGGCTCTCCAGGCACGATCCGGTTATACAACCCAGGAATCGTCACCGAGTCGTAAATCTCCTCTGACCCGTCGGGGCCCGCCAGCGTCTCTGCGCCCCTGTCGACGGTCGGCTCATCGAGAAGGTACTGCAACGTGATCTTGTTCGTGCTCCCGGGATCGCCCTGGGCCAGAGCTGATGAAAAGATTGTCAAGCTCAAAGACAGGCTCAAGAGACAGATCAAACGCACTGCCATAATTTTTTTCATATTTCTCCCTCATATTTCAGGACCATGCAGACCAGGTATCAGTGCTGACCCTCTTCAGAATAGGAGTCTTCAGATTGTCTGGGACTTTCATCTCCAGCTCGGCTCTCCAGAAAGCCGATCCTCTCCAATGATCAAACGGTGACACGGTCCCCCCCTTCATTGCTTATAAATGTATATTGGTCTTGAAAAACTATTTAACTGTTTCCCACGCCTCAAAAAGGACTCGTCGAGGAGCTTTGCAGGAAGGCGACGATACAAAAAGGTGTTTCTTAGAAAGTTCGGGCCCGCTGTTAGATGACCGGGGAGGAACTGACGAACGGCACAAATCTCAAAACGAGGGGCCAACTGAAGGAGGGACGGCCTTCAGGCCTTCTTCCTCCTCCTGTAAAGGTATGCTGCCCCGGCCACAAGGAGGACCAAAACCACGATCCCAGGAAGGGTGTAAGACCGACCTGCAGGGTTCACGGTCACCGGGATCTTCATACTCTGGGAGATGACGGTGTCGCCCCGAAGGTCGGTGTACTTGATCTCGCTGTTGATGCTGTAGGGTTTGGCCGTCGCATCCGAATCAACGTCGATCTTGAACTTGACCGTTCTCTCTTCACCAGGTGCAAGAGAGCCTATGTACGCCTGATCGTCGGTGGAAGAGAAGGGCTTGAAGACGGAAAGGCGCGCTATGGCGTCGTCGGCGGCCTCTTCTCCTACGTTCTTGTAGGTGACCTCAATGATCCCGTCTTTCTCGCCCGCGTTTAGATCGGCATTGGCGCCCGTGATCTCGAAGTCGGACTCCTTTTTGATCAATACTGGAATCGTGACGGTCTCGTTAGCCCTCTGGTACCAGTACGAAGACTGGAAACCTCGTAGGCCAATTTCGGGGTCGAGCTCATCGGCGTCCACCTCGGCGTTGTACTGAAAATCGTAGGTAAGGTGTAGCTCCATGGGGTACTCGCCCGCAGGAGCGTGGCTAGCGACCTTGATGGTGAACCTCATCGGATCTTTCGACTTGTCACCAGACCTGAGCGCCTCGATCACCTGGTCCCCGGATTTCACCTCGATGAGGTCTGTGGCGGACCGGAGGGTTCCTGTGATCCCCAGAGCCGTCGTCCTCTCGCGCTCGTAGTCCAGCTCCCGGTCTGCCAGCATCTGCTCCATCTTTGTGTCGGCCTTCTTGTCGGCTTCAAAGCCCATGATCCTGCCATAGTTGGCAAGTTCGACGTAGAGGTCGACGGTGTCGCCCCGCTCAAACTCGTTCGTTCCCGCAAGGCTTGCGTCGAGCTGGGGAGATCCAAAAGCGGTCCAGTAGTTGTCCAGGGATACCGAGGGGATGTAGTTGTCCTGAGCCCCGGCCAAAACCGGGTTGACCAGGGCCAGGGCAATGAACATAAGCGCCGTTATCTGGCTGAAATAGACGATCTTTTTCAATCCTTCAACCTCCTGAAGGGCATAATCAACAAATTTGAGGCTCTGGCTTTCACGTCCGCCTTGTGTTTCCTCCAGTACTCGAGCCTGATCAGAAGCACCGGAAATACCGTGAAGGTAGCGAATAGGGCGAATATGACCGAGAGCACCGTTATCGTTCCGAAGCTGCTGGTCATGGGGAAGGGGGACGCAATGAGGGCGGAGAAGCCGAAGACGGTGGTGAGCCCTGAAGCGACTATCGCAGGTCCGATGCTTCCTGTCGCTATGAAAAGCGCCTCCATGGCGTCCTCGGTCTTCTCTTTCTCCTCGTAGAACCGTTCCATCGTCAAAATGGCGTACTCCGATCCCACCCCCAGGACCAAAGCTCCCAGGGTGGCGGTCATCGGGTTGTACTTCATCCCGGAGACGTACATCACCCCACCCATCCATCCGATGACCATGAACATCGGAAGAATCGGAAGGATCGCCTTGATCAGGTCTCTATAAACCAACAGCAGTATGAAGAATATCAGGACCAGGCCCAGGAGGGTCATCTGCATCCTGCCGGTTGTGAGAGCGCCGATCACAGAGTTCATCACCGTCATCTCTCCGGTCTGGATAACCGAAACCCCTGGTGGCGGCTCGAACCATATTAGGTCCTTACCGACCTCATTTTGGAGCCTCTCGATCCCCACCTGGCCGAGGCTTTCGAAGGCCTGGCCGACGTCCAGGATGATCTGGGCGGTCCCATGGCCGTCGATGTACTGGTACTTGACCTCTTCAGGTATGCGGTCCAGCACGGCCTCGATCTCGGACTCGTCGTCGGGGATGGTCCCGCCGTTGAAGCTCTTGACGATGGTGGCAAGGCTCGTGGCCCCATAGACCTTGTCTCTCGATTCCACGACGTAATCGCCGAACTCGTCCATCCATCTCAGGGTTTCTGGATCGGTCACGTCCCCCTGGACG
>DUKF01000077.1 GCA_013329455.1 Methanotrichaceae archaeon
CCGCGGCGAGGTCACTTTGAAGGTAGACCCCTCAGTCGAGAGCGTCAGGCCGCTCATAGGCTGCGCCGTGGTGAAGGGACTCGAGTTCAGCGGTCCTGCCATAGAGTCCCTGATGGACCTTCAGGAGGACCTTCACTGGGGCCTTGGGAGGAACAGGCGTAAGGTGGCGATAGGAGTCCACGACATATCCAGAGTCGTGCCCCCGTTCACATACTTCGCCGCTGATCCTTCCTTCGAGTTCGTGCCCCTGGACTTCAAGGAGAGCCTCTCGATGCGCGAGATCCTCGAACGTCATCCAAAAGGGATCGGTTACGCTCACATCCTGGAGGGCTTCGACCGCTATCCCCTCATAACGGACGCCAACGGGGACGTCCTATCCTTCCCGCCGATAATAAACGGCGATCTCACGAGGGTGATGGACGATACCAGGGACCTATTCATAGACGTTACCGGGACCGACCCCGTAGTCTACAAGGCCCTGAACATCGTGGTCACGGCCCTCGCGGAGAGGGGCGGCCGTGTCGAATCGGTCCAGGTGAAGAGGCCCGAGGGCGATCTCATCCTTCCAGACCTCTCTCCGGCCAGGTGGAAGGTCGAAATCGAGGACGCCAACAGGCTCATAGGCTTCGAGCTATCGCCCGAAGAGCTGGCCACTTGCCTCGAGAGGATGAGGTTCGGAGCTCAGGTTAAGGGTCGAGAGCTGGAAGTCCTGGCTCCTCCCTACAGGGCCGATATAATGCACACCTGGGACATCTTCGAGGATGCTGCCAAGGGATACGGCTACGATAAGCTCGTGCCGGAGCTTCCAAAGACCGTTACAGTCGGCGCGCCCCACCCCCTTGAGGTCAGAAAGTCCGATTTGAGGGAGATCATGGTGGGCCTGGGCTACCTCGAAACGATGCCCTTCACTTTAACCTCCGAGAAGGCCAACTTCGAGAAGATGAGGCGGTCCTGGCAGGACCAGGAAGTGACGAGGGTTCTCCACCCCATAAGCGAGCTTCACACTATGGTCAGGACGTCGATCCTGCCGAGCCTCCTTGAGATCTTCGCCATCAATCAGCATCATCCTCTCCCCCAGAGGATCTTTGCCCTGGGTGATGTTCTTGCGAGGGGCAGGACGAGGCAGGACCTTGCTGCGGCCTCGATACACGGCGGTGCCAACTTCGCGGAGATAAGGTCTGTAGTGGACGCTCTATTTAGGGAGCTATCCATCGAGCCTGAGATCGTTGCGTCCGAGGATGGGGCCTTCCTGGAGGGGAGGAGGGCCGACCTGATGGTGAACGGAAAGAAGGTCGGGTCTTTCGGTGAGTTCCACCCTCAGGTTTTGCTCAGCTTCGGCCTCGACCAGCCCGCCGTGGGACTGGAGCTGAGATGGGACCTTCTCTGGCCGGTCGTAGAGGATCTTTGAGGCCGGACGCAAAGCCCGTCTCTTGAGGCTGGTCGCCACTAGGCGGCATGGTGGCGAGGTTGACATCGTGAAATCGATCAGCGGAACGGATAATGCGCCATCCTGGCGCGAAGTCCGTTCCAAAAACTCCTTTTTTGCGGGTATGATCATTACACTTCTCCGATCAAGTCGTCATGCCTTGACAAGTTTAATATAAGCTGCAAAACAACTTGAACTTTAATGGCAGGTTGGGTGCCCTCATGAAAATCCGGGATCTGATGACTTACCCCATACTCACGGTGGGGATAGACACCACCGTATTCGATGCGATACAGATGATGGTTCGCGAGAATAAGGGAAGCGTTCTCGTGGTTGAGGGGGGTCTGCTCAAAAACGTTGTGGGCATAGTCACCACCTGTGGTATGTTCAAGCACGTCTTCGCCAAGGGGATCGATCCCAGAAACATCATGATCTGGGAGATAATGACCCCAGCGCCGCTGGTGACCATAGGCCCCAACGCCTCCATCAAAAAAGCGGCCGAGATCATGCGGGAGCACAACATAAGAAGGTTGCCTGTGGTCGAATGTGGTGCTCTGGTGGGGATAGTAACCAGCAAAGATCTCCTTCGGTGCGTCGGCTATTCAGACCCGGATGAGGTGTTGGGGCGTGAACAAGCCTCTGATTCCCAAAACCAGTGATCTCAGGTGATTAGGATATTGAGTAAATCTCGATTTAGATCCCAAAGCCGATTTGAGGTTTCTGCGGTCTGGCCCGTGGATCTGTCACCTCTGCAGCTGACTGCAAAAGGGTGTGCCCCTTACGTAGAATTTAAATATCGAGAGAATCAAGTTGGGGCCAGGTCGAGGTAGCCAAGCCTGGTATGGCGCAGGTTTGCTAAACCTGTGTCCCTTCGGGACTCGAGGGTTCGAATCCCTCCCTCGGCGCTAATTTTATAGTTTAAATAAAATGGGTGCTCATGCTCAGCTCGAGAGGGTGTCAAAGCTCTCGGCAAGGTTGAAGCATGAGCCGCCAAAGCAGTTAAAAGTCGGTTTCGGGTTGTCCTTGAAGATCAGCCTTCTCTGGATCTCGAAGGATCCCAAGAACTCTTCGCGTTCTTTGGTGCTCCTCTGACCGGGTATTGTTTGCTTGGAGTCGATCGCCAGGTATCCGGTGAAGTTGTCAGCGGTACGGAATTCGGCTCTTCTGTCAAGGCCGGTGTGGTGAAGACCAATCTCCTGAACTTCATACTCCATCTCCTGGAGGTT
>DUKF01000029.1 GCA_013329455.1 Methanotrichaceae archaeon
GATCGTCACCACCCTCAAGATCGGAATCGATCTAGAGCGGATCGGCGACCTGGCGGTGGATATAGCAAGGATCGTGGTCCACTCCAAAGATAAGGTCCAGGTGAAGAGCCTGAAGAACATACTGAGGATGGCAGAGGTTGCACGAGATATGCTGGGTCAGGCGGATAAGGCCTTCAAGGAGAACGATGCGAACCTCGCACGGGAGACGACCAAGTGGGATTATGAGGTGGACGCCCTCTACCAGAAGGTGAGGGATACCCTCCTCAAGATCATAGGGGGAAACCCCGACCTGATCGAAGACGCGACACCGCTTCTCCTGGTGAACAAGCACCTAGAAAGGATCGCAGATCACGTATGCAACATATGCGAGAGCATCATATACATGGTCGAGGCGAAACGAGAACATCTTAACTGAATTTGCCGGATTATTATGGAGACCAGGAAAGTACAGCGAACGGGGAAGTCGACCTTCATCGTCTCCTTACCCAAGGTCTGGGCTGTGAAAAACGACATCCAACCCGGCTCTCTGATCTACATAACCCAGAGCGACAACGGGGCACTGGTCCTATCCCCCGACAGGTCCGAGAGAGAGCTTGTCACAAGGCTTGAGATCGGCGACAAGGTGGGCGACCCCCTGGTGAGGGACATTATAGGATGCTACGTCTCCGGGTACAGGACTATGGAGGTCGCCTCTGCCCACATGACCACTGATCAGAAGAAGGACATCCACCAGATCGTCCAGAAGCTGATCGGCCCCGAGATCCTGGAGGAGACTGTCAACAAGGTTTTGATACAGGATCTGATCGATCCAGAGGAGCTCCAGTCCGAGCGGGCCCTTCGGAGGATAAAGACCGTGGTGAGGTCGATGATCCAGGACGCCGTCAACGCTCTTGTGACCAACGACCGGGAAATGGCCACAGACGTGATCCAGAGGGACGACGACGTCGACNNAACCTTCTGGTATCGCGCCAGTTCACCGAGATCCTCAGGAAGGGCTCGGTCAAGCAGGAGTCTTTCGACCCCATCACCGCCTTCAACTACACCAGAGCCGCCACAAACCTCGAGCGGATGGCCGACCACGCCTCGAGGATCGCGGCGATGATCCTCAAGTGTGACTGCACATTGGCCTCCGACATCGTCGAGGAGATGGCCCAGATAGAGCCACAGCTTCTGGATCTCGTCGAGGACTCGATATCGTCCCTTCTCCAGCTCAACTCCGGAAAGGCGAACGAGGTGATCGAACAGAGCGGGCAGGTCAGAAGGCAGATCAACCAGATGGTCACCTCCAACAACTTCTCAGACGAGCACGAGGACGCCCTTCTGAGAATGGCGGTCACCAGCATCGAGCGCATGCTCGACTACATCAAGAACATCGGTGAGCTCGCAATAAACCTCAGCCAGACCGTCCCCCTTTCTGAGGCAAAGTAGGTGCCGCCCTCTCCAGCACCCTCCCTCGAAGAGAGAAAGCGGCTCATTTCGCTGCAGGAGAAGATCGCATCTGAGATCGTCTTTGAGGACCGGTTCTCGGAAGGCGTGGTCGCAGGGGTTGACCAGGCTTTCATTTCCAGAAAAGATGGCAGAGAGATGGTAATCAGTGGGGCCGTCGCCTTCGACTCCACGCTTCGGCCACTCTCCAAATCCTGGGCCATCCTCGATACAACTTTTCCTTACGTTCCAGGCCTCTTATCTTTCCGGGAGGGGCCGACCGCCCTGGAGGCGGTGAAGCGCCTTGAGACCAGGCCCACCATCCTCTTCGTCGACGGCTGCGGGATCAACCATCCCCGGCGAGCGGGCTTAGCAAGCCACATCGGCGTGACTCTGAACGTCCCCACGATAGGCGTGAGCAAGAACGTTCTCTGCGGCACCTTCGACCCGCCAGGACGGGTAGGGGATGCCTCGCCCCTGGTTTACGTGGGGGAACGGGTGGGATACGTCCTCTTCTCCAAAAAGAGGTGTAGACCGATCGTGGTAGCTCCGGGCCACAAGGTCTCGGTCGATGGCGCCCTGGACCTTGCCCGGCGGTACCTCCGGGACAACAAGCTTCCCGAGCCATGCTTTGCTGCACATCAGCAAGCAAATTTGGTAAAGCGCCAAATTTTGAGCGGCGAAGTGTCTTTTTAATCCGCTACATCAATTTCATCCGACCGAGAGATGATCTCCAAAAAGCCCTATTTCTGGCTGATCTCCCTCTCGATATCCAGAAGCCTCCTTTTCAGGTTAATACCCGAGCTGTAGCCTCCAAGGCCCTTCGATCCCACCACCCTGTGGCAGGGTATGATCAGGGGGAAGGGATTGGCACCCAAGGCTTGGCCCACCGCTCTCGCGGCTTTGGGCCTGCCGAGCCTTTCGGCCACCTGGCCATAGGTCAAGGTCTCACCAGGAGGGATGGAGGCGACAAACCTCAGGACCTCCTTCTGGAACTCGGTGAGGCCGGAGAGGTCAAGGAGGTCCCAGGGGACCTTCTCACCCCCAGGCCAGCATCTTAGAAGGGCCTCTTCCTCTTCAGATGGGATGGTGATCTGCGGCCTCTCTTGGGAGAAACTGATCTTACTTATCCGGCCTTCGCGCCTCTCCACCAAGAGATAGAGGCCGAGCCGCTCCAGAAATAGACCTTCCGTCGGATCGGCATCATCCCTTTCTTTTTTCCCGGTCACGGCCGCCTCCCGGTCATATCCACGATCGAGGGGCAGCTTCCCATCTCCACAATCTCCGTATCCAGCGACTTCGTATCCAGGATAGCCACCGTCTTTCGGCCCGTGAAGTGGCCCCATACCTCGCCGGGGTTGATCATCAGGGTCTCTCCAGGGACGACGTTCACATGATGGTCGTGCCCCCTGACTACGACGTCGTAGCGGCCCGACTCCACCAGCCCCTTCACCAGGGGCTCGTAGGTTCCGTGGAGGAGTGCGATCCTGAGGCCGTCAGCCTCGATCTCGCCGAAGTCCTCGAGAAACTCGCCTCCCACGCGGGCGAAGTCGCGCTTGAGCCCAGTCCTGTCACCGTCGTTGTTCCCGTATACGAGCTTCAAGTCGCCCACCCATCCCTCGAAGGTGTAGCACATCCCTGGAGCGATAACGTCGCCTGCGTGCAGTATCATCTCCACGTTCCGCTTCTTGAAGATCTCCACGGCCTCCAAGAGGCCCGGAAAGTTGTCGTGAGAGTCAGACATTAGACCTATCAACATAGATATCACAAACTTTTTGCCCAGAGCATTGTGGGCCGAGACGGCCCAGGGAAAGACCGGGATTCCCATTTATAGCTTTTGACGTTCGTTTTCAGAAACGGATATGCGTCACGCCCATATGAATCGAAAGGGCTAAATACGAGAATTACGTTGCATCGTTAGACCCGCCTTAACTCAGCCTGGTAGAGTGCGCGGCTGTAGTAGGTTTCGCACCAGAAGGTGCACCGTGCGGCTACCGCGATGTCCCCGGTTCGAATCTGGGAGGCGGGACCTAGCTTTGAGTCCGGATAGTGTAGAGGCCTATCATGAAGCCCTGTCGAGGCTTCGACCCGGGTTCGACTCCCGGTCCGGGCGTTAAATGAGGGCGCAAGTTTCTAACTAGCGCCCTTCGCTCTCTTGTCTTCATCACAACCTCGAAGAGGATCTCATCTTCCGCGGGAGAGGTCAGCATTCGTAGCAGTTCAATCGAAAAGTTTATTACTAAATAATATGATTTTAACTTGTCGTGTACCGCCATTCCATCTATCCAAAAGAGGACCGCAATCTAGCGCACCCTCAAGCGGTGAGATGCACGACCTCACCCTCGACCTTGGGGGCGGAGAAGATGCCCCGGCCCAATCGTTGGGCTCGGGCATCCTCACATCTCTTCTGGACCACTTCCATCGCGGGTACGTCCTTTTATCGGGAGCTCGTCAGTACATAACGATCCTTCGGGGCAATGCGAAGAACGGTCTATGAAGGGGCAAAAGTCTCGGTTGGATTTAAGGGCCGAATTTCGTTTCCAGCTCCACGATCCTCCTTTCAAGCGTTCCGATCTTCTCCTCGAATAGCTCCCGTTCAACGTGACGCTTGACGGTGAGAGTTCCAAGCAGCTCAATTATCTCCTGGGTGGACTCGTCCTCTGAAAACCAGGGATGAGCTGTGGACAGGCGTTCGAGCCGCTCTTCCAGAGATTCATAATTCTTAATCAGGCGGTCCCCCGGAGATTCCCTGTTCTCCTGGAGGAGGTCGAGGGGCTTCATCAGGCTCCCAAGGCATCTGTAGTACTCAAGGAGGTTCTCTCCGGGAAGTATTGGAGGAGCCATGCCCCTTTCGAGACATTCGTAGGGCTTCGTGATCTGCTGAAGTTTTTCGCTCCATCTTGCCCAATAATCATTCATATGCTGAATTCCTCCATCAATTAAGTAAGGCCGTAAGGTACTTAGTTTTATCGGAGCTCATTCATAATGGCCCAGATCTCCCAGCCAAAATTGAGAGAGACGAATTGCAGCGGCCCGTTGAGGGGAAATCATATTACTGAAAGAGAGTATATGCCCCAACAAGTCTCAATAGGAGGGAGCCGGAATATGAGCCTTGACACATCGGATCTTGAGAAGTTCGAGCACGGCCTTGAGGAGGCTGACATTGACAAGATGGAGAGAATTCTGGAGCTGATAGATCCCGAGAGGCTGGAGCCCGGCCTTGTCGACCTGGACCTCTATCGGCTGGGACGAGAGCTTGAGACCTCGGCCGAGAGGATGGAGAGTATGCTCCTGGTGGTTCCCGACATGATAGCAAGGTCCCGAACGGGGAAGGTCGCAAAATCGGAGGAAACGCCAGGGTACGTAGCCTCCTCGGACTCGAACAGGTACCACCGCCCCGAATGCCGCTGGGCAAAGAAGATAGCTTCCGGTAACAAGATCCGTTTCTCAAGTCCCAAGGAAGCTCAAGACCGAGGATACACCCCCTGCGGGGTCTGCAAACCCTCTTGACCTTCGTTCTGGAGTTTTGGACAGCTTTTCCATTTAAGGGAACTTCCGGGCGCAGGTCCTGGTCTTACTGGCGCAGCGGCTTGACCAGAGCGGCCCCTCCCTGGGAACCGGTCCCCGCTCTTCGACGTTGTAGAGCCTCCAGCCGATCCTCATGCCGTCTGAGACCTCGAGCCTGTCGGGCATCTCTTTTGGGATCCGCCAACCCGACTCATCCCGCTCGAAGACGTAGTAGAGCCAAGCGTGGTTGATGTCGTTAGAAAAACCGTCTATGGCGGTGACCATCGAGCCCTGGTGACCGGTGGCGCTCTCGTCTGGAGTGGCCACAACGTCGGCCACGACCTTGAGGGCCTCGAGGACGGAAGTGCCGATAGGAACCTTCACGGTCTCGTGCCTGATCTGGTCGGATCCATAGTTTATGTAGACGAAGGCTCTGACCTCGCCCACCTTGCCCTTATTCCGGCCGAAGAACATCTGGCGCGAGGTGGGGCCGAAGATACAAGACCTTATCGGCCCTCTTTTGGCCCTTGCAGGCTCTCAGGTCAAGCCTTGATATACCTGTTCTTGAAGTAGGAGTACCCGCCCAGAGCCTTTCTGATCGTCTCCGTAGCCTTCTTCTTCTCCATTTCGTCAACGCAGCATCTGGACGCCATCTCACCGAGACGTTCCTCTGGGTCGTAGTTGAAGAACCGGAGGAGCTTCTCG
>DUKF01000050.1 GCA_013329455.1 Methanotrichaceae archaeon
AAAAAGAAGGCCGAGACCGATCACGTAATGGCCAAGATCGGCAGGCTCAAGGAGCTGAAAGCCAACTGACCACACAAGCTCATCATATTTATTTTATTAAAAAGAATTTTCACGCAGGTGGCGAAAGTTGGGGGACAATTCGCCACCATAAAATCTAAACCGGGCACCCTGTGCCCCCCGTTCTTTTCGTCGCCCCGCCAGGCGTCGTTACCCGAAATGCCTTTCGAAAACGCGGGGGATGTCCTTGGGCCTCTCCAGCATGTTGACGCCCTCCATCGCCGCCAGCTTCTGGACATGCTCGACGTCCTCTTTTCTGATCACCAGTTTGAGGTCTCTTCCATCGGGAAGCTTTGTGATAACCTCTCCCTCCCTGAAGTCGGATGGCATGATGTAGAGGGGCATGAGGACTTTCTGGCTCATGATGGCGGCGTTGGTGAGCATGGTGTCTGCGATCCTGAGGGATATCTTGGCGACGCTGTTGGAGGTGGCCGGAGCGATCATTATGAACTCGAACCTTCCCATCTGGACCTGACCTGCGAGGAAGGGGGCGTTGGCGTTTGCCTCGACCCAGATCTTGTCGAACTCCTGCTCCAGCTCCGGAAAGAGCTTGTAATATTTCACGACCTGGTCTCCTGCCTTGGAGATGTAGACCCTGATCTCGATGTCGTCTTCGTACTTTCGTCTCATCTCCGTCATGATCTCGGCGGTCTCTTTAATTCGGTCGCCGCTGCCGGTGATACCCCAGACCACCTTTTTCTTCTTGGCCCTTTTCTCCGTCATGGTAGCTTCTCTATCCATCCACACATTGATTTATTTTTCCTTCTCTGGCACGACGCCCTTCAGCTGGTCTGAGAACCTACGAACCGTCTTCCTGAGGCTTCTGAACCCCTCTTCGTCCTCTTTGACGCCCTCCAGTGTGTCCCTCGACCAGAAGGTGGCGCCCAGGTTCGCGCCGAAGGACCCTCCGCCCACGGGCACGATGCCGCTGAGGACGTAGAAGGTGATAATCTGTTGGATCGCCAGCTCCTGGCCGCCCATCCGATCTCCGCCGACGGCTATTGCCATTCCGGTTTTGCCCCTGAAGACGTCGAAGTCGGCGGCCGCTAGAGCCCGGCACCGGTCCATGACGGCTTTGGCCTGGGAGCTTAAGGCGCCGTTGTAGACGGGTGTGGCGAAGACTATCCCGTCGGCTTCCTGAAGAAGGGGGTAAACCTCGTACATGTCGTCTTTTACCCGGCACTCCTTGTTCTTGAGGCAAAAGTCGCAGTGGAGGCAGGGGCTGATCTTCTTTCCTCGAACTGCGAAGAAGGAAGTTTCAAACCCCCTCTCCTCCAGCATTTTGAGACATTCTTTGAGGACGTGATTCGTCGCCTTCTCCCGAGGGCTGCCGCATATTCCCACGATCTTCATAGCAGATATATTAATTTCTTATGTGATTTATATTTGTTCATGACGTCGGATTTGAGGATCCG
This sequence comes from Methanotrichaceae archaeon, assembly GCA_013329455.1. Classification (GTDB taxonomy): domain Archaea; phylum Halobacteriota; class Methanosarcinia; order Methanotrichales; family Methanotrichaceae; genus Methanocrinis; species Methanocrinis sp9297u. The sequence continues at coordinate 1,473 of DUKF01000050.1, forward strand.
GCTCCATCGAGGGGAGATGGTAAATAGCTGCTCGTAGATCTCTCTGAACAGATGTGCGAAGCCGAGAGCAAAAGCAGCGTCCTTTTCATATCCACCGTGGCCGCCTTTCTTCCGGCCTTCGTAAACTCGGCGATAAACGTCGCCCTCCCGCACATTGGGGTCGAGTTCGAGATGGATGCGGTCCTCCTCGGGTGGGTTGTGACCGCCCACCTCCTCGCCATGGCGGTCTTCATGGTCCCTCTGGGAAGAGCCGCCGACATCTGGGGGAGAAAGAAGTTCTTCACCCTGGGGATGGCGACGTTCACAATATTCTCGTTCTTCTGCGCCTTCCCCCAATCGGGTTCGATCCTGATATTTTTCCGGTTCTTCCAGGGGATGGGCAGCTCCATGATCTTCGGGACGGCCGTCGCCCTGCTGACATCAGTATTCCCCCCAGGAGAGAGGGGGCGAGCTCTTGGGATCAACGTCACCGCCGTCTACCTGGGCCTATCCCTGGGGCCCTTCCTCGGAGGGGTTCTCACCCAGTACCTCGGCTGGAGGAGCATATTTCTCGTGAACGTCCCCCTGGGGATATGCGTCGTCCTTCTCACTGTCCGAAAGCTCAAAGGCGAGTGGATCGAGGCTGCGGGGGAGAGGTTCGACTGGCCGGGCTCCTTAATCTACGGTTTTGCCCTCGTCTCGGCGATCCACGGCCTTACGACCCTCCCATCGTTGTCGGGGGCGGGGTTCCTCGTCCTTGGCATCGCGGGGCTTCTCGCCTTCGGCTGGTGGGAGATCAAATGCCCGAGCCCCGTTCTGAACGTCCGGCTATTTTGGGATAACAGAGTATTCGCCTTATCGAACCTTGCCGCCCTGATAAACTACGGTGCGACCTTCGCCGTCGCCTTCGTCCTCACACTTTACCTGCAGACGGTGAAGGGCCTTTCGCCGCTCCAGGCGGGGTTCATCCTGGTGGCGCAGCCCGCGGTTCAGGCGGTCTTATCGTCCTGGGCTGGGAAGCTCTCCGACAGGATCGAGGCCCAGGTCGTCGCTTCGGTCGGGATGGGCCTGACGGCCATCGGCCTGTTCTTCCTCGCATACGCCCTGGACGACGACACAAGTCTCGTCTTCATCGTCGCGGTTCTGGCTCTTCTGGGGCTCGGATTCGCTTTCTTCTCATCGCCGAACACCAACGCCATCATGAGCTCTGTTGAGAAGAAGTACTACGGCGTCGCCTCGGGGATGGTGGGGACGATGAGGTCGATCGGGATGATGATTAGCATGGCGATCGCCATGACCGCTCTCTCAATATTCATGGGCAGGGTCCAGGTGACGCCCGAGGTCTACCCTCAGTTCCTCGAAAGCATGACAGCGATCCTTTCGGTCTTCGTCGTCCTCTGCCTGATCGGGGTCTTTGCGTCTCTTGCCAGGGGCAGGGTCCGGAAGGCGGATTAAACTCAAGCTCTGCTTGCTTCGCCCCGCTTCTCGCTCAGTTCTGCACCCACCGCTCAGCTTTTCCTGCTCCGCTTACTTTTTTCGGAGGCTTTAGGATCGTATCTGAAGATCGGGTGAAAGAGGACCACAGGTATCAGGATGTAGGCGAGGGAGGCGATGCTGGCGTCCACGA
>DUKF01000075.1 GCA_013329455.1 Methanotrichaceae archaeon
CTCTCCCACCTTTCGACCTTCGCCACGATCTCCTCGGAGGCCAGCCTCGAATCCCGCATCCTCACAGTCTCGCAAAGCCTGACTTCTGAGATCAAAAAATAGAGCCATTTCGGCGATGAAGACGCCCAGCGAGCACGACCATATTCCAAGCCCTCCGAGTCAATATGGCTGAACCTCCGCGCGATCCGGGGTTAAACCAGAGGTTAAACCCACCATTCAGAGGCCACACGAAGACCAGGCGGCGAGGAACAGAGGAGCAAGCACGACACCGGTGGTAATCGAGCCCACAGGACCGCATCGAAAACTTCGGCCCTTGTAAGATCTTCAGTTTTCGGAGAGATTNNCTAGAGAAACACTTTGCACTATTAAACTGCATAATATTGTCCCAAAATACGTGAACACAGCAACTGTTTGTCGGTTATATGCTCATCCCCGCAGCAGAGCTACGGGGTATTCGATAAAAATTAGATCTTCATTTTTCGGCGAGGTTTAGTTAGGTTCCGGCTCATAAAGCTCCGAGGTTATGTGCAGATGATAAGAGCGAAACTCGAAGGCGATAAACTCCTGATCCCCGAAAACATCATACAAAAAGCGGGTTTGAAAGATGGTGATGAGGTGGAGGTCGGGCTCGAAGACGGAAAAGTTGTGATTAAGCCTTTAGTTGGCTCAGCTCAATTCAAAAAGGAACTGAGAGGTTGCGTTGAGAGTTCGAAGATCGATCCCCTAGAGGCGAAGAGGATATGGGAAGCCTGATCTTCGTGGACTCCGACATCTGGTGCTAAATAATGCCCTCCGATCGACGTCCGGCCCCAAATCTAGGTCCTCCGAGTTCATATGCCCTAAACTTCGCGCGATCCACGGTTAAACCCGCGATTCAGAGGCCATCCGAAGACCAGGCGGCACAAGAGCGGATCAAAGAGATCTGGCAGTCTGGAGAGCGGAACCGGGCGAGGATAGCTGAACTCGTCAGCTACAAGCAGCGGACGGTTCAGCAGTATATCAAAGACTTCCTGGATAGTGGCGAGCTGGAGAAGTGAGAACTAACCGGCGATCATGGGACATTGGTCATCGGTTAAGGATTTTGAACTACATAATCTAGCAGTTCTTCACACGAGTTATGCGTTACATAGACGAGAGCTGATTTCAAGAAGGGCTTGCAGTACCCTTTTTGATCAGGCCAATCTCATAGGACTTGCTACCGATATCGCTGCCACATCGCGATTCTCGTCTAAACCGATGACCAATGGATCATGGCATGAGGGTTTGGATGGATAAATCCCAACAAAAGGAGTGGGCGGCGGCACTGGCAAAGTCCAGATAGCTGAAATAGTTGAGCACAAAATTTATGCATACAAAGGAGAGATAGTAACTATAATGTCTGACAAGGAGCCAACCGAACCAATAACTAAGGAATCAATACCTGAAGAGCCCGAAGTCACGATGGCATATAGCGGCCGTTCCGAATTTTATAGAGAGATCATGCCAAGTTATTTCTGGGGGGCTGTTAGGCCTGGGTATATTGAAGCGATTGCTATAACTACGAGGACAAATGCACTCGAAACCATAAAAAGTGGTGGAAAAAACATCGTACTAGAAAACGAGGAAGAGATTTGTATAAAATTCACACCACAACAAGCAAAGTTATTGACGGGTTGGTTATTGGATAAGTTGAACCAATATGAAGACCGTTACGGTAAAATTAAAACAGATGAAGATACCAGGTGGATAGATGATATCCTCAGAAACATACAGATCACACCAAGAGAGGAGTAGTCAGACTCAACAAATCTTTAGATGTGGGGGGACACAGCCAGCCGTTGCATTGATGCACCCTCCGGTGGAGACTACCCGGATCGATCACCTGAAAGCCGCCCGTCCCTCGGAGGTCTCCCCGGTCCTCACCGGTGTCGGGGTCTCTGAGAAGGCGCTTTCATTCCAAGTTGCTGAGATTATTCCATCTGGAGACGTATCTAGCCAAGAATGGAGAGACCTTTTTAACAGAGGAAGGTTCCCCCAATTTAAAAGGACGTGCTTAAGAATTACTGAGGTGGATTTCGAAAAAGTCCCTCCAATTTCAAATTTGGCGTTTACTTCATCTAATACGGAGAGTATGACAAGACGAGAGGAAACTGACGTATTTGATAATATATATGAATACCATAATAAATTCCATAATACTCTCAATAACCTAATAGATCCGCAAAAGCAAGTAAGACTGCCTGATCTCTACACTTACCCTTATGATACGATGGCTGAAATAATCACACGCTATAGTGCAAAATTATGTGATGTTCCAGATAATGCATTGAACATATTCTTTGATTATACAGATCTCTTGGAGGCGCTTCTTTTAGTGATAACGAGAAGGGGAATAGTCATCTTGGATGTAAGAGATATTCTTATAAGGTTTAAAAATATATATGAAAAAATATATCCCACCTTAATTAATCCCGTGCACGAAGATTATTCGGTCATAAGGATAGAACTATCTCGTATAAGAGAACAAATGGAAAATATTGGATTAATGCCTACAATGGAAGAATACCATGATGAAATCTCTGAGAATATCAAGAAAATGAATGAAACGGAAATGAAAGAACTAGCCACAATTTTCAAAGTCCCATAGCAAACATATATCTAATCGTATCGGATCACGCAATAGAGACTCGACATTAGCTATCAAATCCGCTTTATTATCTCCTCCAATATCACGCTTATCTGTTGTAAAAAATTTTGGCTGTAAACACCGCATGGCGAATCTGTCCCACAAAAAAGCATTTGTTAGAAGAATAGCATCGCGGTCTTTAGGATTGGAATCTTGTTTTCTAGCTTCTAGAAACGCATTAATATTTCCATATAGAGGAGGAAACGTACTATGTGAACGATAATCAACATCACCAATCTTAGATAACATCTCGCGGGATAGTTGTCCTATGAGACGTATAGTTTTTTTAACTCGCAAATTGCCTTTCTTCTGCCTATTATCTAGAATATTTTTAAGCTCTTTGTTTACAATATAATGAGTTGTACAGAAATTATGTTTATCTAATGGATATTCTTTATAAAAACTTATACAAATTGGATGGAATTTGTCCTCATGATCTACATTACCGAATATCGGCCCAGTATCTAGGAAAATATCCATGCGACTTCCTGATGCTGTATATGGTAGATATAATTTATGCATAAGATGCCGCATTCAAAGATTATCGAAATGTTACAAATGAATTACATGCAAATTTGCACGGCCCTCTGGCGTGTAACTCCGAGCCGTTGGCCGATCTCCTTAACGTTCATCCCGGCTTGCTGTTGTCGAAGTAGGGATTTGTCATCAGAGCCGTAGAAAAGAGTTTAACTTCGCCCCTACGCATCTCTTTTGTCGTGGATTATCCGTTAAGCCCTTTAAGGCGAATTGAACCAAGTTCGTCAGACTTCCAATCGAGGCCCCCATCTCATGATCGACCCTGAACCCCTCCCCCACCTTCCCGGATGCTACCTCTTCAAAGACGGAGAGGGAGCCGTCATCTACGTAGGTAAGGCGAAAGACCTGAAGAAGAGGGTGAGTAGCTACTTCCAGAAAAGGGACCTCGACCCCAAGACCTCGGCCCTCGTCTCCGCCGCCCGCGACCTTGACTTCATCGTCACCGATAGCGAGGTCGAGGCGCTGCTTCTCGAGAACGCCCTGATCAAAAAGCACTGGCCCAAGTACAACGTCAGGCTGAAGGACTCCTCCAGGTACGCCTCCATCCACCTGACCGACGAGGACTTTCCACGAATCCACCTCTCCCGGAAACGGACCGGAAAGGGCAGCTTCTTCGGCCCCTTCGTCTCCGCCAGAGAGAGAGACTACGTCTTTTCGGTCGTGCGAAAGACCTTCGGCCTAAGGACTTGCAGGAGGCTACCGAAGAGGGCGTGCCTGCGCTACCACATGGGAGCCTGCAGCGGCCCTTGCATCGGGAATATCACGCTTGAGGAGTATCGTTCTCGGGTGAGTCGGGGCGAGTCGGTCTTGAAGGGGAGGATCAGGGAATTGATCAGCTCCATGAAAGAGGATATGACGGTGCTGGCGGCGCGGCAGGAGTTTGAGCGGGCGATGGAGCTACGTGACGAGATCAGGGCCCTTGAAAGCCTCCA